>DASZOA010000515.1:0-1825 GCA_035551055.1 Solirubrobacteraceae bacterium | reverse complement strand
GCTGCTGGCCGCGCAGATCATGGCGGAGTCGAGCTTCAACCCGTTCGCGCGCGGGCGCGCTGGGGATCTCGCAGTTCATGCCGGGCACGGCGGCCGCGCTCGGCCTGCGCGATCCGTTCGATGCCGCGGCGTCGATCGACGCGCAGGCGCATCTCATGCGAGACCTGCTGCGCCGATTCGGCTCGGTCCCGCTCGCGCTCGCGGCCTACAACGCCGGGCCGGCGCCGGTCGCCGCCTGCGGCTGCGTGCCGCCGTTTCGCGAGACGCGCGGCTACGTCGCGCGGATCCTCGGGCTGCTCGGCGGTGTGGGAGAAGCCGTCGCCGGAGGCGGCCTCGAGGTGCGCCTCGTGCGATGAAGACGTCTCCCGCGGCCGCGCCGCTCGCGAAGTCGGCGGTGGTCGCGACGGTATCCGTGCCGCGCGCCCGGCCCTTCACGAGACGTGCGGGAGCGACACGACGCGGCGATCGTGACGAGATGGCACTCCAGCACCCGTTCATGCGCGAGTGACATGTGAAGGCCACGATCGCGACGAAGTGCCGGTCGAGCATGCATGTCATGCGTGAGTGACGCCGCGAGGCCGCGATCGGAACGAAGCGTCGCTGGAGCACGCATGTCATGCGCGAGTGCCACCGCGACGCGACGACCCCGACGAGGTGTCACTCGAGCATCCGCGGCCGCCGCCGAGCGGCACCCCGACGAGGTGTCAGCCGAGCATCCGCGGCCGCCGCCGAGCGGCGTTTCGCCGCACCGCTGCCGGCGGCCACCCGTCGCCCGGCTCCGGCCATGGCGACGACAGGCGAGTCGGCCCGACCCGCAAGCGGCGAGCGCTCGCGGCGTCGGTCCGGTCTACGCCTGGCTCGCCCCCGCGCGCTTCCAGGCCGCACGCGGGTCGGGCAGCGGGGTCAGGCGGGCGATGATCTCCTCGCGGCGGGGCTCGAGGAACGGCGGGAGGATGAGCTTCGTCCCGAGCTCCTCGACGGGTCCGTCGACGGTGAAGCCGGGTTCGCGCGTGGCGAGCTCGTAGAGCACGCCGCCGGGCTCGCGGAAGTACAGCGAGTGGAAGTAGTGGCGGTCGACGTAGCCCGAGTTCGGGATGCCGGCCCGGTTGACGGTCTCGATCCAGCGCGGCAGGTCGGCGTCGGTCGTGGCCCACGCGATGTGATGCACGGTGCCGGCGCTCTGGCGCCCGCGCGCGGTCGGCGGTGGATCCCACGCGATCCAGCCGCCGCGGCGCTCGCCGCGCAGCTCGAAGATGTCGCTCTCGCCGCGGCGCGTGGCACCCATCAGCCGCTCGAGCACGAGCGCGCTGTCGGCGGGTCGCGGGCCGTACGCGCGCACGCCCTCGAAGCCCTGCAGCGCGACCGCGGCCGGGACCTCGGGGTGGTCGGCGATCAGCGGCTCATCGCCGGACTCGTCGACGACGAGCTCGTGGTCGAGCCCCTCGGGGTCGGCGAAGAGCAGGCTGCCGCCGTCGAGGCGCTCGGTCGCGACGCCCTCGTCGGCCAGGCGGGCCGTCCAGAAGTCGATCGCCTCGGGCGACGCCACGCGCCAGACGACGCGGTGCACCATGCCCGCGCCGGCGCGGCCGGGGCTCGCGCCCGGATACTCGAAGAACGTGAGGTCGGCGCCGGGCTGCGCGTTCTCGTCGCCGTAGAAGAGGTGGTAGACGCTCGGGTCGTCCTGGTTGACGGTCTTGGCGGTCAGGCGCAGGCCCAGAACACGCGTGTAGAAGTCGACGTTGCGGGGCGCGTCGCCGGTGATCGCGGTGATGTGATGGAGGCCGTCGAGGTTCATGGAGCTCCTTTGCGCGAAGCGAAGCGGGCG
>DASZOA010000514.1:0-4366 GCA_035551055.1 Solirubrobacteraceae bacterium | reverse complement strand
TGCTCGACGACGCGTCCCGCGTACATGACGATCACGCGATCCGCCATTTCGGCGATGAGTCCGAGGTCGTGGGTGACGAGGATGGTCGCCGCGTGCGTCTCGCGCTGGGCGGCCTTCAGAACCTCGAGGATCTGCGCCTGGATCGTGACGTCGAGCGCCGTCGGCGGCTCGTCGGCGATGAGCACGGTCGGTGAGTTCGCGATCGCCATGGCGATCATCGCGCGCTGGCGCATCCCGCCCGAGAACTCGTGCGGGTAGGAGTCGAAGCGCTCCCGCGCGCGCGGGATGCCGACCCGCTCGAGCAGCGCGACGACGCGGTCGCGCGCCTCGCTGTCGGAGACGTCGCGGTGCGCCTGGATCTGCTCGACGATCTGGCGCCCGATCCGGTGCACCGGGTTCAGCGACGTCATCGGGTCCTGGAAGACCATCGCGATCTCCTCGCCGCGGACCGCGCGCAGCTGCTCGTCGCTCGCGCTGACGAGGTCGAGCTCGCGCAGCTTCGCGGAGCCCGCGAAGCGCGCGTTGGGCGAGCGCGTCAGGCCCATCAGCGTCATCGCGGTCACCGACTTGCCCGAGCCCGACTCGCCGACGACGGCGAGGATCTCGCCGGCGTGCAGGCGGAGGGAGACCTCGTCGACGGCGCGCACGAGCCCCTCCTCGGTCGCGAAGGAGACGTTGAGGTCGCGCACATCGAGCAGCAGCTGCGAGCGGCTGGTCATGACAGCCGGATCCGCGGGTCCAGCGCCGCGTAGACGATGTCGACGACGGTGTTGAGCAGCACGATGAAGAACGCGCCGAAGATCGTCACCGCGAGCACCGGGGGCACGTCGAGCTGGGCGATCGACTCGGCGAAGTACTGGCCGACGCCCTGCAGGTCGAAGACCGTCTCGGTGAGGATCGCGCCGCCGCCGAGCACGGCGCCGAAGTCGAGGCCCCACAGGGTCACGATCGGGATCAGCGAGTTGCGCAGGACGTGATGGGTCATCACGCGCCGCTCGCTGAGGCCCTTGGCGCGCGCCGTGCGGACGTAGTCGTCGTTGATCGTGTCGAGCACGTTGGCGCGCAGCACGCGCGAGTACACCCCGATGAACAGCGTCGCGAGCACGAACCACGGCAGGACCATGTGCCTGACCCACTCCCACAGCCCGGCCTCGCCGATCTCGGCGTAGCCGCCGTTGGGAAGCAGCCCGAGCTTGAAGCCGAGGTAGTAGCTGGCCAGCGCGCCGAGCCAGAACACCGGCATCGACACGCCGATCAGCGCGAGGACCGTCACGAGCCTGTCCGAGAACCGGCCCGCGCGGATCGCGGTGTACAGCCCGAGCGCGGTGCCCAGGGCGAACCAGATCAGCGCCGCGCCGATCGCGAGCGCGAACGTCCGCGGGATCCCGCGCCTGATCTCCTCGACGACGTTGGTCTGGTTGGCGTAGGAGATCAGGTCGCCGGTGAAGACCTTCTCCATCGTCGTGAGGTACTGGGTGTAGAGCGGCTTGTCGAAGCCCCACTCGCGCTCGATCGAGGCGATCTGGACAGGCGTGGAGTTCTTGCCCGCCATCCGGTCCGCCGGGTCGCCGTTGGGGATCACGTTGAAGATGAGGAACGTCAGCACCGAGACGGCGAACATCACGACGAGCATCCCGACGACGCGGCGCACGATGAAGCGAGCCATGCGCGATCAGAGCTCCAGGCGGACCTTCGCGCGCGGGTCGAGCGCGTCGCGCACGCCCTCGCCGAAGACGTTGAGCGCGAGCACCGTGAGCACGAGCATGAGGCCCGGGACGATCGTCAGGTGCGGCGAGGTCGACAGCAGGACGACGCCGTCGGAGAGCATCGTGCCCCACGACGGCTCGGGCGGCTGCACGCCGGCGCCGAGGAACGACAGGGCGGCCTCGAGCAGGATCGCGTGGGCGACGATCAGCGGAAAGAAGACGAGGATCGTCGAGGCGACGTTGGGCAGCAGCTCGCCGAACATGATCCGGATCGGTCCCGCGCCCTGCGCCCGTGCCGCCTCGACGAACTCCTTCTCGCGCAGCGACAGCACCTGCCCGCGGATCGGGCGCGCGAGGTAGACGACGGTCACGACGCCGATGATCAGCGTGGGGATCCACAGCGAGCCGCCGTGGATCTCCAGCGGACCGATCTTCAGGCCGCCGAGCGCGAGCGACACGCCGAGCGCGACGCCGAGCAGCAGAACCGGAAACGCCCACATGACGTCGAGGCTGCGCGAGATGACCGCGTCCGTCCAACCGCGGAAGTAGCCCGCGAGCATGCCGAGCAGCACCGCCAGGAACACCGTGATGAGCGATGCGGTGATGCCGATGAACAGCGAGTTGCGCGCGCCGTAGAGCAGGCGCACCGCGACGTCGCGGCCGTTGGTGTCGGCACCGAGGAAGAACTTCTTCTGCCATGTCGGGCCGATCGGCACGCCGTCGAAGCTGACGACCTGCTCGCTCCTGCCGTCGACGACGATCGTGTCGGACAGATGGTTCCTCGCCGGCGTCGTGTCAGCGACCTGCGCCCACAGCGGAGCGACGAGCGCGAGCGCGACGAGGACGACGAACACGGCGCCGAAGATCAGCGCCGGTCGGTTGCGCCGCAGTCGGCGCAGCGCGAGCGCCCACGGGCTGAGCCCGCTCGCCGGCGCCGCCTCGGCCTGTCCCTCACCGGCTTCGGCGGGGGACAGGCCGGGCGCGACGCGGGAGTCGGCGATCGACATCCGCGTCAGGCCGCGGGAACCGGGCCACAGACGTCGATCGCCGCTGTCACGACCCCTGCTTGAGACAGAGCTGGGTGAAGTCGAGGTTGTACACGGGGTGCGTGACCGTGCAGTTCTCGAAGTCCATCCGCTCGGAGTAGAACACCGTCAGCTTGCGGTGGCCGAAGGCCGCCACGTGCGCGCCCTCGATGACGAGCCGATCGGCCCGCGCGTAGTCGTCGGCGACCTCGTCGATGTCGGCGATGGCGTTCGCCTTGTCGAGCAGCGAGTTGATCTGCGGGTCGTCGACGTTGCCGAAGTTCTGGTTGTTCGTCTGCTGAATCGTCTTGCCCTGGACGAGGAAGAAGAAGTTCCCGGGGTGCGGGAAGTCCTGGAACCAGTTCGTGGCGCCGGCCTGCGCCCTCGTCCTCTGGTTGCCGACCGTCGTGAAGTAGACCGACGCCTCGACGATCCGCGGCTTGGCGTTGAAGCCGATCTGGTTGAGGACGTCGGACAGGTACTCCGCCATCGACCGCAGCTCGGGCTCGTCGTTGCCGTAGACGGTGACCGACTCGCCTTCCAGGCCCGCCTCCCTGACGCGCGCCCTGGCCTTCTCGACGTCGGGCGCCGCGTTTGGATCGCCCCACGAGCACGGGTCGATCTCCTCATAGCCCTTCATCCCCGGCGGCAGGAAGTTGCAGCCCGGCTGGAGCAGGCCGCCGAACAGGCGCGCGAGCGAGCGCTTGTCGATCGCGTAGTTGACCGCCCGGCGCGCCTCGGGCTTGTCGAACGGCGCCACGCGGTGGTTGAGGAAGTAGTAGTAGGTGGAGTTCGTGACGAACTCCTCGTAGCGCTCGCCGGCGTACTCCGCGCGGACCTCGCGCAGCTGGTCGGGCGCCGGCGGGTCGTTCATGTAGTCGATCTTGTTCTGGATCGTGTCCTGCGTCTGCCGGCGGCGGTTCTTGACGACGTCGACCTCGATCGTGTCGAGCTTGCCGGTCGCCTGGTCGGGCACGTCGAAGCCGGGGACCTTGACGAGGTCGTAGCCGCGGTTGATGCGCACGTTCTCGAACCGGTACGGGCCCACGCCCGGCGGCGGGTCCTTCGTCATGTTTCGAAACGGCGTGTCACCCGGCACGAGCGACGCGAAGACCATCGTGAGGATGTACGGGAAGCGCCCGTCGGGCTCCTCGAGGTTGATCGTGATGTCGCCGCTCGCGTCGTCGGTGACGATGCCGGAGATGTCGGCGCGCGCCTTGCCGTCCTCGACGTACTTCTTCGCGCCGACGATGCCCTCGTAGAACGACGCTCCGCCGGACTCGAGGTTCAGCACGCGCTTGATGGAATGCTCGAAGTCCGATGCGTTGACCGCCCTGCCGTCGGAGTACTGCAGGCCGTCGCGCAGCTTGAGCCTGTACGTCGTGCCGTCGTCGGAGATCTCGGGCATCGCCTCCGCGAGGCCGGGTACGACCGTCGCGCCCTCCGCGCCCTCGACGTGCTTGTAGGTCAGCAGAGGCGTGTAGACCGTCCACAGCGACTGCCAGCCCTCCTGGGTGTAGGAGAGCGCCGGGTCGAGGTAGTCCGGAAACGACGTGTAGGCGGTCTTGATCGTGCCGCCCGTGCTTCCCGCGGCGTCCTGCCCGCCGGCCGGCGACGTGTCGTCGCCGTGGGGGG
>DASZOA010000513.1:0-1996 GCA_035551055.1 Solirubrobacteraceae bacterium | reverse complement strand
CCCGATCCACGCGGCGCGCGCGATCCTCGACGAGGGCGAGACGCTGCGGTGGGCCGGTCACTCGCGCGAGCTCGTCGCCCGCTACGGGCTGCAGTCGATCGACCCGGCCGCGATGGTCACGCCCGCGGCCCGGCGGCGGCTGGAAGCGCACCTGGCGGGCGTCCGCCCCCCGCAGACGGGCACGGTCGGCGCGGTCTGCCTCGACGCCGCCGGCGCGCTCGCCGCCGCGACGAGCACCGGCGGCAGGGTCGCCAAGCACCCTGGGCGGGTCGGCGACAGCGCGCTCGTCGGCGCCGGGACGTGGGCGGACCGGCGGACGTGCGCGGTCTCGGCGACGGGCGCCGGCGAGGCGTTCATGCGCGCGCTCTACGGCCACGAGGTCCACGCGCGGATGCTGCTCGCCGGCCAGTCGCTGCCCGCTGCGGCGGCGACGGCGCTGGAGGGCGTGCGCGCGGCCGGCGGCCTGGGCGGGGCGATCTGCATCTCGGCGCGCGGCGAGGTCGCGATGCCCTGCACCGAGGCGCAGATGAGTCGCGCCTGGCGGATCGGGGACGCTCCGATCGCAACGGCGCTCGCGGCCGAAGGCGACCCGCCACCGCCGCGCCGCTGACGGGCGCGACTACCGCCGCCGCCCGCCGCGCCACCGCAGCGCGCGCCCGACTACCGCCGCCGCCGCCCGCGCGCGCTGTCGAGCCGGCGCCGGTCGCGCTTCGTCGGGCGCAGGCCGAGCTCCGCGCCCGGCGGCGGCGACTGAAGCCGGCGCTGCTCGGCCGCCCGCTCGCGCGCAGCGATGCTCTCCGGCGTCTCCTCGTAGAGCTTGACGGCCTCCTTCGCCGGGCCGCGCCGCTCGGCGCGGCCGCGCACGACGACGACGCGCCGCGTCTGCCCGATCGTCAGCTCGAGCTCGTCGCCCGCGGCGACCTCCCGGCTGGGCTTGACGCGGACGCCGTTGAGCTGCGCGAGGCCGCCGGCGACCGCCTCGGCGGCCAGCGAGCGGCTCTTGTAGAACCGCGCCGCCCACAGCCACTTGTCGATCCGCACGCGCTCCATCGGCCGATGATCGCAGCCCTATGCTCGGCGGCGGATGGCCGCCGTCACGCCGCAGATCAGCTACCCGCCCGAGCTTCCCGTCAGCGCGCGCCGCGACGACCTGCTGGCCGCGATCGGCTCACACCAGGTCGTCGTCGCCGCCGGCGAGACCGGATCGGGAAAGACGACGCAGCTTCCGAAGATCTGCCTCGAGCTCGGGCGCGCGCGGATCGCGCATACCCAGCCGCGGCGGATCGCCGCGCGCACGGTCGCGGCGCGGATCGCCGAGGAGCTCGACGTCGAGCTCGGCGGCGCGGTCGGCTACGCGGTGCGCTTCGAGGACCGGTCGGGCCCCGAGACGCTCGTGCGGCTGCTGACCGACGGCCTGCTGCTCGCCGAGATCGCCCACGACCGCCTGCTGCGCCGCTACGACACGATCATCGTCGACGAGGCGCACGAGCGCAGCCTCAACGTCGACTTCCTGCTCGGCTACCTGCATTGGCTGCTGCCCCGGCGGCCCGACCTCAAGCTCGTCATCACGAGCGCGACGATCGACACCGCCCGCTTCAGCGCGCACTTCGGCGGCGCGCCGGTCGTCGAGGTCTCCGGGCGCACGTTCCCCGTCGAGGTCCGCTACCGGCCGTCCGCCGACGAGGACGACCCCGTCGACGCGATCGGCGACGCCGTCGAGGAGCTGCTGCGCGACGCGCCCGGCGACGTGCTCGTCTTCCTCAGCGGCGAGCGCGAGATCCGCGACACGGCCGAGGCGCTCAGCGGACGGCTGCCCAAGGGCACGGCGATCCTGCCGCTCTACGCGCGCCTCTCGCCCGCCGAGCAGCAGCGCGTCTTCGAGCGCCACGCCGAGCGCCGCGTCGTGCTCGCGACGAACGTCGCCGAGACGTCGCTGACGGTGCCCGGGATCGGGGCGGTCGTCGACGCCGGGACGGCGCGGATCAGCCGCTACAGC
>DASZOA010000512.1:0-17447 GCA_035551055.1 Solirubrobacteraceae bacterium | reverse complement strand
CGCGACGGCGAGGTCGTCTCGCGGCCGCCCGCGCGGCGCCTGTACTGGACGCCGGCGCAGATGCTCGCGCACCTGACCGTCAACGGCGCGCGGCTGACCGCGGGCGACCTCGTCGCGACCGGCACGATCAGCGGCGCCGATCCCGGCACCGAGGGCTCGCTCGCCGAGCGCTACGGCGGCGCGCGCTGGCTGGACGACGGCGAGGAGGTCGTGCTGCGCGGCCGCGCGGGCGCGGTCGAGCTGGGTGCCGCCCGAGGGCGCGTCATCGCGGCCTGAGTCAGTGGGCTAGGCTCGCGCCCGTGCAGGCAGGAGCCGCAGCGCCGCCGCCGAGGGGGCCGCAGCCGCCGGCGCCGCAGCCCAAGGAGCCGCGGCCGCCGGCGCGGCAGACCGCCGGCCCGCGCCCGAACCTGACGGTCCCGCAGCTGCTCGCCTTCGGCGCGTTCGTCCTCTACGCGCTGCTCGCGCTGCTCGCGTCCGACAGCGCCCGCGTCACCGCGCAGGAGCTCGAGGAGATGGGCAAGCTGACGATGTTCCTGATCGCCGCGCTGCTGCCCTCCGACGCGCTCATCCGCTTCGGGCGCAACCTGCTCTTCCAGAAGGTCGACGATCCCGACAAGGCCGCGCGGTACGCGCCCGCCACCACGCTCGCGCAGATCCTCGCATTCGGCACGTACATCGTCGTGCTCGCGCTGACGCCGTTCGCGCAGGTCAGCGCCCAGGAGCTCGGCCAGATCAACGAGGTCGCGCGCGTGCTGATCGTCGCGCTGCTGCCGTCCGACGCGGGCATCCGCTTCGGCCGCGCGCTGTACTACCGCTCGGGCTCGACGCCGCAGCCGGGGATCGCCCAGCTCAAGCGGGTCTGATCGGGCCGGACGCCGCGGCCGGGGGCAGCCCGGGTACCCTCGGCCGCATGGCCGCCGTCGCCACCGCCGCGTCCCCGAACCGCACCTACCCCGACGACGAGGCGCTGCTCGGCGGCGTCCTCGACGAGGTCATCTGCACCGTCGAGGGACCGCAGGCGCTCGAGCTCCTGCACCGCGCGATCGAGCTCGGCGAGCGCTCGCGCAGCGGCGACGGCGCGGCCGCCGACGAGCTCGCGCAGCTCGTCGCGAGCCTCGAGCTGCCCGAGATCGTCCTGCTGAGCAGGATGCTCACGCGCTGGTTTCTGCTCATGAACCTCGCCGAGGACCTCGACCGGGTGCGCCGCATCCGCGCGCTGGACGTCGGGCCCGGTCCGCGGCGGGGATCGCTGCACGCCGCCGTCGCACAGCTGGCCGCCGACGGGACGACCGCGCACGAGCTGCAGCGGATGCTCGCCGATGCCGAGGTGCGCCTCGTCCTCACCGCGCACCCGACCGAGGCACGCCGGCGCACGACCGTCAGCAAGCTCGCGCGGATCTTCACGCTGCTGCGCGAGCTCGACGAGCGCCGCCCGTCGCTCGTCGAGCGGGAGCAGATCCGCCGGCGGATCGCCGCCGCCGTGCAGGAGATGTGGGGCTCGGACGAGCTGCGCGCCGTCACGACCACGGTGCTCGACGAGGTGCGCGCCGGGCTCATCTACTTCACGTCGACGCTCGCGGAGGTCGTGCCCGAGCTCCACCGCGACCTCGAGGCGACGATCCGCGCGGCGTATCCGGAGTGCGAGGTGGACGTCCCGCCGCTGCTGACCTTCGGCTCCTGGATCGGCGGCGACCGCGACGGCAACCCGAACGTCACGCCGGCGATGACCGCCGCCGCGCTCGAGCTCATGCGCGACGCCTGCCTGCGCCACCACCAGGAGCGGATCGCGGCGCTCGCCGGACGGATCACCCTGTCGGCGCGCGTAGCCGGCGAGCCGCCGGAGCTGCGCGCCCTGCTCGAGGAGCTCGAGGTGCTGTTCCCCGACGTCGCCGCCGATGGGCGCCGGCGCAACCCCGAGGAGCCCTACCGGCGCCTGTTCAAGCTGCTGGCGTGGCGCACGCGGGCCACGCGCAAGGGCTGGGACGGCGGCTACCGGCGCCCGGACGAGCTGCTGCGCGACCTGCGCGTCGCCGAGCGCTGCCTGCGCGCCCAGCACGCCACGTTCGTCGCCGAGGACGCGTTGCGCGACGTCATCCGGCAGGTCGAGGTCTTCGGCTTTCACTTCGCGCGGCTCGACGTGCGCGAGCACGCCGACGTCCACCGTGGCGCGATCGGCGAGATCCTGGATCAGCTCGGCGTGCAGGAGAGCTACCGCGGGCTTCCCGACGCCGAGCGCGTCGCGCTGCTCGCGCGCGAGATCGCCGACCACCGGCCGCTGATCCCGCTCGACATCAGCGGCTTCACCGCCTCCACGCGCGAGGTCGTCGAGACGTTCCGCACGCTGTACGAGCTGTCGCGCGGACCGCATCCCGGGACGATCGGCTCCTACATCGTGTCCAACACGACCGGTCCCGCCGACCTGCTCGAGGTGCTGCTGCTCATGAAGGAGGTCGGCCTCGCGCGTGCCGGCGGGCGCGGCGCGCAGCTGCGGATCGTGCCGCTGTTCGAGGCCGGCGCGGCGCTCACCGGCGCGGCGGCGACGATCGACGCGCTGCTCGCGACACCCGAGTACCGCGCCGCGGTCGACAGCGTCGGCGAGCAGGAGGTCATGGTCGGCTACTCGGACTCCAACAAGGACGTCGGCTACGTCGCCTCGGGCTGGCACATCTACCGCGCGCAGCTGGAGATGGCCGACGTCATGCGCCGCCACGGCGTGGCGTGGCAGTTCTTCCACGGCCGCGGCGGCGCCGTCGGCCGCGGCGGCGGGCCGAGCTACACCGCGATCCGCGCGCAGCCGGCCGGAACCGTCTGCGGGCGGCTCAAGGTCACCGAGCAGGGCGAGATGCTGTCGGCGAAGTTCTCGCTGCGGGAGATCGCCCACCGCGAGCTCGAGCTGACGACCAGCGCCGCCCTCGTCACGTCGCTGGACGGCTCGGAGCGCCGCCCGTCTCAGGGGCTGCAGCGCTTCGAGGCGGTCGTCGAGCAGATGGCCGAGGTCTCGACCGCCGCCTACCGCGACCTCGTCTACGGCGACCCCGACTTCGTCGATTTCTTCCATGCCGCCACGCCGGTGCGCGAGGTCTCGCGCCTGCAGCTCGGCTCGCGCCCCGCCATGCGACGCGAGTCGATGCGCATCGAGGACTTTCGGGCGATCCCGTGGGTCTTCTCCTGGACGCAGTCGCGCGCCGTGCTGCCCGCCTGGTTCGGCCTCGGCACGGCCCTCGAGAGCGCGCGCGAGCGCCACGGCGTCGAGCTGCTGCGCGAGATGGAGCGCGACTGGCCGTACTTCGCCGCGCTGATCTCCAACGCCGAGATGGCGTGCGTGAAGGCCGACCTCGACATCGCGCGCCGCTACGCCGCGCTGTGCTCCGACGATGCGGTCCGCGAACGGATCTGGGGCGCGATCGAGCAGGAGTTCGAGCGCACGGTGCGCGAGATCGGCGCGGTGCGCGACGAGCGGCAGCTGCTCGACCGCGAGCCGATCCTGCAGCGCGCGCTGGCGCGGCGCAACGCGTTCATCGACCCGCTGTCGTTCGTGCAGCTCGAGCTGCTGCGGCGGCTGCGCGCGCCGGGCGGCGACCCGGACGATCCCGGCCTCGTCCGAGCCAGCCTGCTCGTGATCAACGGCATCGCCGGCGGCCTGCGGAACACCGGATGACGCGCGTCTACGTCTGCGGGCACCGCAGCCCCGACACCGACTCGATCGCCGCCGCGATCGGCTATGCGGAGCTCAAGAACCGACTCGACGACGGCGAGACCGAGTACGTGCCCGTCCGCCTCGGCGTCGTCAACGCGCAGACCGAGTGGCTGCTGGAGCGCAGCGGCGCACCGCTGCCGGTCCACCTCCCTCACGCCTACCTGCGGGCGTGCGACGTCATGCGGACGAGCTTCCCGGTCGCCGAGCGCGGCGACGCGGTGCGCGGCGTCGGGCTGCTGATGGCCTCCGAGAGCATGGACATCGTTCCGATCGTCGACGAGGGCGGCATCCTGCTGGGGCTGCTGACCGAGCGCGCCCTCGCCCGGCGCTACATCCGCGAGTCGCGCGAGGCCTCCCGCCTCGACGTGGCGACGCCGGTGGGCTCGATCGTCGAGGTGCTCGAGGGCGAGCTGGTGGCCGGCGACCCCGACGTCGAGATCAAAGGCCGCGTCTGGGTCCAGGCGATGCACTCGACGGCGAAGAGCAAGGTCCAGCCGGGCGACGTGGTCGTCATCGGCGACCGGCCGAAGGCGACCGAGCAGGCGCTGGCGCGCGGCATCGCCCTGCTCGTGCTCAGCAACGGCACGCGTCCGGCGCGCCGCGTGCTCGAGCTGGCCGCCGAGCGCGGGACGTGCGTCGTCGTCTCGCCGCTGGACTCCTACGTGACCTCGCGGATGATCACGCTGTCGGAGCCGTGTGAGGCGCTCGCCGAGGAGGACCCGCTGACCGTCGGCCGCGACGACCTCGTGCGCGACATCGCCGAGGAGATCAAGAACGTCCACTACCGCGCGGCGATCGCGGTCGACCGCGACGGCCGCCCGGTGGGCGTCGTCACGCGCACCGACCTCGTCAGCCCACCGCCGCGCCGCGTGCTGCTCGTCGACCACGCCGAGCGGGGGCAGAGCGTGCCGGGCATCGAGGAGGCCGAGATCGTCGAGATCCTCGACCACCACCACATCGGCTCGGTCGAGACCAGGCAGCCGGTGACGGCGATCTTCGATCCCGTCGGATCGACCGCGACACTCGTCGTCGAGCGCTTCCGCCAGGCCGGCGCCGAGCCAGCGCGACCGACGGCCACGATGCTGCTGGGCGCGATCGTCTCCGACACCGTGCTGCTGACCTCGCCGACGACGACCGAGCGCGACCGCAGCGCGACCGCGTACCTCGAGTGGCTGCTGCGGATCGACGCCCAGGAGTTCGGTCGCGAGATGTTCGAGCACAGCTCCGACGTCGCCGACGTCGGCGCCGCCGACCTCGTCGCGCGCGACCTCAAGGAGTACGAGATCGACGGCGGGCGCACGCTCAGCGTCGCGCAGATCGAGACCGTCGGCCGCGCGGTCTTCGAGCGCTCCGAGGAGCTGCTGGCGGCCGCCGAGGCGGCCCGCGAGCGGCGCGACGACGTCCTGTTCGCGCTCATGCTGACCGACATCCTCGCCCAGCACACGCGCCTGCTCGTCGCCGGCGACAAGGCGCTCGCCGAGCGCGCCTTCGGCGAGCCGGTGCAGGACGGCGCGATCGAGCTGCCCGGCGTCATGAGCCGCAAGAAGCAGGTCGCGCCGGGGCTGCTGGCGGCGGCGAGCGCGGGCTGACGCGTATCCTCGGGCGCGCATGCCCGGCCCGCCCGTCAAGATCGCGATCGCCGGCGGTGGCTACGGCGCGAAGGTGGCGCTGCCCGTCCTCGACGAGCTCGACGAGTTCGAGCCGGTCGCCGCCTGGTCACGCCGACCGGAGCGCGCGAGCGAGCTCGCCGAGCAGCACGGACTCGAGCTGGGGACCACGGACGTCGACGAGCTGCTCGCGCACCCCGGTCTGGAGGCCGTCCACGTCGCGACGCCGGTCGTGCGACACGCCGAGCTCGTGATCGCCGCCGCGCGGCGCGGGCTGCACGTGCTCTGCGAGAAGCCGCTCGCCGGCGACCTGGCCGAGGCGCGCGCGGTCGCCGCCGCGATCGGCGAGGCCGGCGTGGTCGGCGCCGTCAACTACGGGCGGCGCTACCAGGAGGCCCGCGAGCGGCTGCTCGAACGCGTCGCCGCGATCGCCGGCGCGCCGCGGCTGGTCTCGATCTCGCTCGTCTTCGACGACCATGCCGAGCCCGGCTCGCGCCCGTACACGTGGGTGCAGGACGCGGCGCTCGGCGGCGGCCGGCTGCAGGGCTACGGCGTGCACGACCTCGACCTGCTGCTGCACGGCTTCCCGCAGATCGAGGCGATCGCCGCCGCGACCGAGGTCGGCGTCGGTGAGCGCTCGGCCGCCGACGGAACGCCGCACCGCGTCACCGCCGAGGACGGCTACGTCATCCTCGCGCGCTTTCACGGCGGCGGGCTGGCGCAGGTCAACCTGACGGCGACGGCGCGCCACAAGCGCGGCGACGTCATCGAGGTCCACGGCGCCGAGGGCACGGTCCGCCTGGACGCCGACCGGCGGCTGCACTGGGGCCGCGCGGGCGAGGAGCTCCACAGCGAGGGCCCGCTCGCGGCGAGCTCGAAGGACGCCTTCGCGCGCGTCGCGCGCAACTTCTTCGCGGCGATCCGGGAGGGCGCCCAGCCGGACCCGTCGCTGCACGAGGCGCTGCGCGTACAGGCCCTGCTCGACGCCGTGCACCGCGCCGACGCCGAGCGGCGCTGGATCGCGCCCGAGCCCGTCTAGCGATGGCCCGCGCGGTGACGCTCGTGCGCCACGGCCAGACCGAGCGCTCCATGACCGGGACCTACTCCGGCCGGCTCGACGTTCCCCTGACCGACACCGGGCGCGAGCAGGCGCGGGACACCGCCGAGCAGCTGCTCGACGCCGGGATCGATGCCGTCGTCACCAGCCCGCTCGTGCGCGCGCGCGACACCGCGCAGACGATCGCCGACGCCGCCGGCGTCCCGCTGACCGTCGACGAGCGGCTCACCGAGGTCGACTACGGCCCGTTCGAGGGCCTGGACCGCGACGGCGCCCAGGCGCGCTTCGGCGACGCCTTCGAGCGCTGGCGCGCCGAGCCGTGGCGCTCGCCGGTGCCGGGCATGGAGCCGTTGCCGCAGGCGCTCGAGCGCGCGCGCGCCGCGATGGCCGACGCGCTCTCCGCCCACGAGCATCCCGTGATCGTCGGCCATCAGGGCATCCTGCGGGTCGTGCTCGTGGCGCTCGGCGAGATCGAGCCCGACGACTACTTCTCGACGCGCCTGCAGGAGGGCCGGCCGGTCGTCGTCGAGCGCCCGGCGGTCCGCTGAGCAGCGGCTGCAAGAGGCCGCCCGACTGCCCGAACGGGCTTGACGGCGCCCGGGCCGCCCTGTCTGCTAGCGACCTGTGAAGCTCGAGTTCAAGAACCTGGGGCCGTGGATCTTCGGCACCGAGCAGCTCAAGCGCTTCACCCAGGACTCGCCGGTCATGCCCGACGTGTGGCTGCAGTACGGCCGCGAGCCCGACGACCCGATCGACCTGCTGCTCGAGCCGCACGCCGACGCCACGACCGCCGAGCTCGCGCAGGCGGTGCTCGAGGCCGACTTCAGCGCGCAGGAGCCGGCGCCGCTGAAGCTCGGCTACAACCAGTCGCACGTCGCCGTCGAGCTGACGTTCCGCGAGATGCTGCGCAGCGTGCTGCCGCTGTCGCGGTGGTGGCAGGAGCACCTCTGGCCGGCGGGCACGACGTCCGTCGCCGACGTGCTGAGCGAGCGCCGCGAGGAGATCGTCGCCGGCCTGCAGGAGCCGATGCGCGAGCAGGGCCGACGGCCGGTCGGCGAGGGCGAGCTGCCGGGCGCGCTCGTCTGGTTCGTCGGGCTCGTCGGGCGGATCTGGTGGGAGGCCGGGCGCGACCCCGGCTCCGAGCAGCCCGACGACGAGCCGCCGAAGGGGCTGACCTACGACCGCCTCGTCGACGTCGCCGCCGACGCGCTCGGAGAGCTCGAGCGCGTGCCGCCCGCGGGGCGCCCGCTGCTGTGGTCGATCAACCGCAACCGGCCCGCCCGTCCGGCGCTGCATCGCTCGCGCAACACGATCAAGGCCGACGCCGCCGCGCTGCTGTTCGACCTGCGCTGCAGCGAGCTGTGCTGGGCGGTCGTCGACTCGGGCATCGACGCGACCCACCCGGCGTTCTGCGTCCGCGGTGCCGATGGCCGGCCGACCGGCGCCTCGCGTGTACGCGCGACGTACGACTTCACGCGGCTGCGCGAGATCCTCGCCGGCGACGACGCCGAGCGCGACACGCTCGGCGGCGCCGCCGCCGAGCAGCGCAAGGAGATCGAGAGCCGCCTGCGCAGCGGCCGCGCGATCGACTGGGGGCTGCTGTCCGCGCAGCTGCTCGTCGACACCGGCGCCGCCGGTTACGCGCCGCCCCGTCACGAGCACGGCACGCACGTCGCGGGGATCCTCGCCGCCGACTGGCAGGCGACCGACTCCGACCCGCCGCGCAAGCACGACATCCGCGGGATCTGCCCGGACATCGGGGTCTACGACCTGCGCGTCTTCGACGACGCCGGCGACGGCGACGAGTTCGCGATCCTCGCCGCGCTGCAGTTCGTGCGCTGGCTGAACGCCAACTCGCCGGTGCCGGTCCTCCACGGCGTCAACCTCAGCCTCTCGCTCGACCACGAGGTCGGCTCGTACGCCTGCGGCCGCACGCCCGTCTGCGAGGAGTGCGAGCGCCTGATCGGCAGCGGCACGATCGTCGTCGCCGCCGCCGGCAACGAGGGCCGCGCGTTCGTCTCGATGGCCTCCGGGACGACCGAGGGCTACCGCCAGATGTCGATCACCGATCCCGGCAACGCGACCGGCGTCATCACGGTCGGCGCCACCCACCGCCACCAGCCGCACACCTATGGCGTGTCGTACTTCTCCAGCCGCGGGCCGACCGGCGACGGTCGCGCCAAGCCGGACCTCGTCGCGCCGGGCGAGAAGATCACCGCGCCGGTACCCGGCGGCGGGCTGAAGAGCCTCGACGGGACGAGCATGGCCGCGCCGCACGTATCCGGCGCGGCGGCGCTGATCCTCGCGCGCCATCCCGAGCTGATCGGGCAGCCGGCCGCGATCAAGCACGTGCTGTGCGCCACGGCGACCGACCTCGGCCGCGAGCGCCACTTCCAGGGCAGCGGCGTCGTCGACGCCCTGCGCGCGATCCAGTCCGTATGAAGGAGACCGACCGCCGATGATCTTCTCGCTCGAAGCGCTGCAGGCCTTCCACGGCGACGCGCTGCTCCTGCACGCCGGAACCGCCGACGCGCCGCGGCTGCTGCTGATCGACGGCGGCCCGTCGGGGACGTGGGAGCGAAGCCTGCAGCCGCGCCTGGAGCAGCTGCGCGCCGAGCGCGGCGGCGGCGCGCTGCGCATCGATCTCGCGATGGTCAGTCACATCGACTCCGACCACGTCGCCGGGATGGTCGACTTCGCCGGCGAGCTCGTCACCCAGAAGCTGGACTCCCGGCCGCTGAGCTACGACGTCCGCACGCTCTGGCACAACGCGTTCGACGACGTGATCGGCGCCGACGCCGACGAGCTGCGCGCCGCCGCGCTCGAGGTCCTGTCCGAGCCGGTCGGCGATGCGATCGCCGACGAGATCCGCGCGGCCGGCCTGGCCGTCGTCGCAAGCGTCGCCGAGGGGCGCGAGCTGCGCGACCAGGCCGAGCAGCTGGGCTGGAGCGTCAACGAGCCGTTCGACGGGCCGGTCGTGCTGCCGGCGGACGGCCGGCGGACGATCAGCCTGGGCGACCTCGAGCTGACGGTGGTCTGCCCGCACCAGGAGCAGCTCGACAAGCTGCACAGCGCCTGGGACCGCTGGCTGAAGGAGCATCCCAAGGCGGTCGCCGGCACCGCGTCGGCGAAGGTGACCCGCGACACCTCGGCCTACAACCTGTCGAGCATCGTCGTGCTCGCCGAGTGCGCCGGCAAGCGCATGCTGCTGACCGGCGACGCGCGCGACGACCACATTCTCAGCGGTCTCGACGCGGCCGGGATCGCCCGCGACGGAAGGACGCACGTCGACATCCTCAAGCTCCCCCACCACGGCTCGATCCGCAACATCCGCGCCGAGTTCTTCGAGCGCGTGACCGCCGACCACTACCTCATCTCGGCCGACGGCCGGCACGGCAATCCCGAGACCGCCACGCTCGAGCTCATCGCGGCCAGCCGCCCCGACGACGACTTCACGATCCATCTCACCAACCGCATCGGCACCGACACGCTGAAGCAGCGCCTGGACGACTTCCTCGCCGTCACCGAGGCGTCGGGGCGCGGGTACGCGATGAGCTTCCGCGAGGAGGACGCGCCGTCGCTGCGGATCGACCTGCTCCAGGAGGACTGACGTGGGCCAGCACGACGCCCTGCTCGAGCGCTTCAAGCCGGCGCTGCGCTACGACGCCAACGAGCAGTTCTTCTCCGACAGCGCCGCCCAGTACACCGACGCGCCGGGGATCGAGCTGCGCCGCGCGCCGCAGGGCGGCCGGCCCGGGGCGCTGCTCGCCAGCGCGGTGCCGGCGGACGGCGAGCCGAAGCTCTCGCTCGCGTTCCTCGGACCGAAGGTGTACGGCAGCGGCGAGCCGGTCGCCGCCACCGACGTCATCGGCGTCCGCGGCCGGGACTACCGCGCGCAGTACGTGCGGCTGCGCACGTCGCGCCGGGACCTGAGCAACCGCGTCTACGGACGCGCGGTCGAGGTCAACGGGCGCCTCTGGCTGCAGTACTGGTTCTGGTACTTCTACAACGACTACCAGCTGGCGCTCGGCTTCGGCACGCACGAGGGCGACTGGGAGTCCGTGCAGCTGCGCATGGGCATCGACGGCGACGCCCCCGACGTCGCCGTCTACGCGCAGCACCGCCACGGCGAGAAGCGCAGCTGGGACGACGTCGAGAAGCTGCCCGGCGGCGAGCGGCCGGTCGTCTACGTCGCGCGGGGATCGCACGCGGCGTACTTCGAGGCGGGCTATCACCAGACCGAGGCCTGGTACGACGTCGCCGACGGCAAGCGCAAGGCGCCCGAGCTGACGCTGGAGATCGTCGAGGACGCCACCCATCCGTGGATGCGCTGGCCGGGGCGCTGGGGCGACACGACCGCGCGCGAGGGCAGCGCCGAGCTCGACCAGTCCAGCCCGACGGGCCCGGGCACCAAGCGCCACTGGCGCAACCCCGACGCGCTGCTCGACGCCGCCAAGCCCTCCGTGCTGCGCACGCCCCCGCACGCGCCCGACGTCAGGCTCACGCGCGGCGGGGGCGACCGGCTGCAGATCGAGTACGACTTCTCCGGCCGCGAAATCCAGCCGCGGGCGCTCGTCGTGACGGTCAACTCGCGCAACGAGAAGGGGGTGCCGCCGATCACGCACACCTTCGACGAGGTCGCGCGCGCGCCGCGCGGCACGATCAGCACCGACGTGCCGCTGCATCCCGCGCGCCACTACGACATCTACACGAGCACGGTCGCCGGCGACCCGCCGCAGCCGTCGGCCTCGCAGTTCACCGAGATCGAGCCCGACCTGCCCGAGAAGGACGAGCCGTTCGGGCCGATGGTCGCCCAGACGATCGGCCGGCTGTTCGCGAGGATCCGCGGGGATCGCTGAGGCCGGCGCGGACCCGCGGCCGGTACGCGCAGTCGAAGCTCACGAGCGCGCCGCTCGAACCGTCCTCGCGCCCGCCCTGTCCGCCTCGACGGCGGCGCGCACGCTGCAGTCGGCGACGTGGTCGTTGACGATCCCGATCGCCTGCATGAGCGCGTAGGCCGTCGTCGGGCCGACGAAGCGAAAGCCGCGCCGCTTGAGCTCGCGGGCGAGCGCGGTCGAGTCGGCCGTCGCGGCGGGCATGTCGCGCAACGAGCGCGGCGCGGGCGGCGGCGCGGCCGGCGCGAACGACCACAGCAGCTCGTCGAGCGTCTCGCCGGCGTCGTGCAGCGCCGCGGTCGCGCGTGCGTTGGCGACCGCCGCCTCGATCTTCGCGCGGTTGCGCACGATGCCGGGGTCGGCCAGGAGCCGCTCGACGTCAGCGCTGCCGAAGCGCGCGACCCGCTCCGGACGGAAGTCGCAGAACGCGGCGCGGAAGCGCTCGCGCTTGCGCAGGATCGTCAGCCACGACAGGCCCGACTGGAAGCCCTCGAGGCAGAGGCGCTCGAGCAGGCGGTGCTCCTCGCGCACCGGCCGCCCCCACTCCTCGTCGTGATAGGCGACATAGAGCGCGTCGCTCGTCGGCCAGCAGCGGACGGGGTCAGCCACGCTCGTCCCCGGCGGCGCGCGGCTCGTGCCCCGGGCAGCTCAGCACCGGCAGGCGCGGGTAGCGCGGGTAGCGCTCGTCCTCGCGCGAGCGCCGGCACAGCGAGAACGACGAGCCGCGCGTGTTGCGCACCACCTGCTGATGGCGGCAGCTGTCGCACAGTCCGGCCGGTGGTCCGGGCACCCAGGAAGCGTAGTGCGCGGATGATCGTTGACTGAGCAACTACAATCCCGGCGATGGCCACCTTCCTCCGCCTGCTCGGGTTCCTGCGCGATTACAAGCGCGGGGTCTGGTGGTCGGCGGTCCTCGCCGCGCTGGCGATGCTCGCGACGGTCGCGATCCCCGCGCTGACCGGCGCCGCGATCGGCGCGATCCGCGACGGCGACCGCGCCCGGCTGCAGCTCGTCGCGCTCGCGATCGCCGTCGCCGGCGCGCTGCGGCTCGTGCTCACGGTCGCGCGCCGGCTCGTCGCCGGCCGGGTGTCGCTCGGCGTCGAGCGCGACCTGCGCAACCGCGTCTACGAGCACCTGCTCGCTCTCGACCTGGGCTTCTTCGACGCCCAGCAGACCGGCCAGCTCATGTCCCGCGCCACGGTCGACCTGCAGTCCGTGCGCTTCTTCCTCGGCTACGGCCTCGTGCTCATCTCGCAGGCGGCGTTGACGATCGTGTTCGCGGCGATCGCGATGACCGTCATCGACCCGCTGCTGGCGCTCGTCTCGCTGCTGCCCGTCCCGCTCGTGATCTGGATCGCGCAGCGCTACAGCCGTCAGGCGCGGCCGGCGCTGCAGGAGGTCCAGCAGCGCATCGCCGAGCTCACCGCCGACGTGCAGGAGAGCGTCGGCGGCGTGCGGGTCGTCAAGGCGTTCGCGGCCGAGCAACAGCGCGAGCGGCGCTTCCGCGAGAGCGTCGGACGGGTCTTCGCGCAGTCGATGATCTCCACGCGGCTGCGCGCCTTCTACAACCCGTTCATCGCGTTCCTGCCCCAGCTCGGCCTCGCGGTGCTGCTGCTGGTCGGCGGGCGCGCCGTCGTCGACGGGCGCCTGACGCTCGCCGAGTTCACCGCCTTCTACGGCTACCTGCTCATGCTGCTCGGGCCGATGCGCACGATGGGCTGGACCCTGGGTCTCGCGCAGCGCGCCGCCGCGTCGGGCGCCCGGCTGTTCGAGCTGCTCGACCGCGAGCCGCGGATCGTGGCGGCCGCGGACGCCGTGCCGCTGCCGCCGGGGTCGGGGCGCGTCGAGCTGCGCGGCGTGACCCTCGCCTACGGCGAGGCGCGCGGCGCGGAGCCGGTGCTGCACGACGTGTCGCTGACCGTCGAGGCGGGCACGACGCTCGCCCTCGTCGGCCCGACGGGATCGGGCAAGACCGCGCTCGTGCAGCTCGTCGCGCGGCTGTACGACCCCACGGCCGGCGCGGTCCTCGTCGACGGCGTCGACGTTCGCAGCGTCGACCCGGCCTCGCTGCGGCG
This sequence comes from Solirubrobacteraceae bacterium, assembly GCA_035551055.1. Lineage (GTDB taxonomy): Bacteria > Actinomycetota > Thermoleophilia > Solirubrobacterales > Solirubrobacteraceae > CADCVQ01. The sequence goes on along the minus strand of DASZOA010000512.1, from coordinate 4,116 downwards.
CCAGGTCGCCGTCGTGAACGACGACCCGTTCCTCTTCAGCGCCTCGGTGCACGAGAACATCGCCTACGCCCATCCGGACGCCAGCCGCGAGCAGGTCATCGAGGCCGCCCGGCGAGCGCAGGCGCACGAGTTCGTCGCGGCGCTGCCCGAGGGCTACGACACGCCGATCGGCGAGCGCGGACTGACGCTCAGCGGCGGCCAGCGCCAGCGCATCGCGATCGCGCGGGCGCTGCTCGCCGACCCGCGCATCCTCGTCCTCGACGACGCCACGTCGTCGATCGACGCGTCGACCGAGCGCCAGATCAACGAGGCGCTGGCGACGGCGATGGCCGGCCGCACGACCTTCGTCATCGCTCACCGGCTGTCGACGATCGCCCTCGCCGACGAGATCGCCGTGCTCGACGGCGGGCGCATCGTGGATCGCGGCACCCACGACGATCTCGTCGAGCGCTCGCCGTTCTACCGCGAGATCGTGCGCAGCGGGCTTCCCGAGCAGGTCTTCCTCACCCGCAAGCCGGCCGAGCGGGAGGTGGCGGGGCTGTGACGCCGGCACCCCACGGCGCCGGCGTGCGCGACGCGATCGGCGAGCAGTACACGGCGTCCGGGTCGGCGCTGACGACCGCCGAGCTGCGCCGTCGCCTGCGCCAGACCGGCGGCCGCGGGCGCAAGCTGCGCGGCCTGGCGGCGCTGCTGCGGCCCTACCGCGGCCGCGTCGTGCTCATGTTCGTCGCGCTCGCGTTCGCGACCGCCGCAGCGCTCGCGCCGCCGCCGCTCGTCAAGATCGCCATCGACGACGGGATCGTGCCCGGCGACGTCGGCACGCTGAACGTCGTAGTCGCGCTGTTCGTCGCCAGCGCGCTCGTCCTGTGGGCCGCGACGTACGCGCAGACGTACCTCGTCGGCTGGGTCGGCCAGCGCGCGCTGCAGGACCTGCGGCTGCGGATCTTCGCGCACCTGCAGTCGATGCCGGTCGGCTTCTACGAGCGCCGGCAGGCCGGACAGCTCATCTCGCGGATGACCAACGACGTGCAGGCGCTCGACTCGCTCGTCACCGACAGCGTCATCACGCTGTTCCAGAGCTCGCTGACGTTGATCGGGACGATCGTGATCCTCCTGCTGCTCGACGTCGAGCTGGCGCTGCTGACGTTCCTCATCCTCCCCGTCATGGGCCTCGTCTCGCTCGCGTACCGGATCGCGTCGGCCGACGCGTACGCGCGCACGCGCGTAACGATCGGATCGATCACGGCCTACCTGCAGGAGTCGCTGTCGGGGATCCGCGTGCTGCGCGCGTTCAACCAGGAGCGCCGCCACCTGGAGCGCTTCCGGGAGCTCAACGAGCACAACCGCGCGGTGAACATGACGACCGTCAACCAGAGCGCCGTGTACTTCCCGAGCGTCGAGCTGCTCAGCGCGCTGGCGACCGTGGGGATCCTCCTGTACGGCGGCACGCAGGCGATCGACGGCGACATGACCCCCGGCGTCGTGTTCGCCTTCGTCGCCGCGCTGAACCTCTTCTTCGACCCGATCGGGCAGCTGTCGCACCTGTACACCACCTACCAAGCCGGAATGGCCGCGCTGGACAAGATCTTCGAGCTGCTCGCGGAGCAGCCCGATCTCGTCGACGCGCCCGACGCGCTCGAGCTCGGGCGCGTGCGCGGCGAGATCGAGCTGCGCGACGTGAGCTTCTGCTACGGCGCCGGGGACGACGCGACGTGGGCGCTGCGCGACGTGTCGCTGCGGGTCGCGCCGGGGCAGACGGTGGCGCTCGTCGGCGCGACCGGCGCCGGCAAGTCGACGATCGCCAAGCTCGTCGCGCGCTTCTACGACCCGACCGAGGGAGCGGTCCTCGTCGACGGACACGACCTGCGCGCGGTCACGCAGGCCTCGCTGCGCCGCCAGCTCGGCGTCGTCCCGCAGGAGGGGTTCCTGTTCAGCGGCACGATCGCCGAGAACATCGCCTTCGGGCGCCCCGACGCGATCGACGAGGAGATCCGCGCGGCGGCGCGCGCCGTCGGCGCCGACGAGTTCATCGCCGCGCTCGAGCACGGCTACGCCACGCAGGTCGGCGAGCGCGGCACGCAGCTGTCGGCCGGCCAGCGGCAGCTCGTCGCCTTCGCCCGCGCGCTGGCCGCCGACCCGCGCATGCTGATCCTCGACGAGGCGACCTCGAACGTCGACCTGCACACCGAGGCCCGGATCGAGCAGGGACTGCGCCGGCTGCTCGCCGGACGCACCTCGATCGTCATCGCCCACCGCCTGAGCACGATCCGCCAGGCCGGGCGGATCGTCGTGCTCGACGGCGGCCGGATCGTCGAGCAGGGCACGCACGACGAGCTGCTGGAGGCCGAGGGGGCGTACTGGCGGCTGTATCGCGACTGGACGGAGCAGGCCGCGGCGTAGTCAGACCTCCTCCTGGCCACCACCATACTCTGGCCGCGCACGCAGATGCCCGTTGCGGCCGCTGAAGTTCGGAGTCTGGCTGTGACAGTTGGGACACAGGAAGGCCAGGTTCTCCAGCCGGTTGTCGTAGGCGTCGCCGTTGATGTGATGCAGCGTCACACGGAGCGGCCGTCCCTGCCACTCGGCGAGCCCGCACTGCTCGCAGCGCTCGTCCTTGAGCCCGGCCTTCAGGATCCTGCTGCGGAGATGACCTCGGTTGCGCGGCCTGCCCTGAATGAGCAGGTCTTCGATCGGTATGAGATGGCTTCGAGCTTGCAGACGTCCGCTGCGCACCGCCTCGGCCCAGGCCGAGCGCGAGCAGCCGAACTCGGCGCAGCATTCCCTCGCCGAAAGACCGGCATCGTGAGCGCGCTGGATCGCCTCCCAGTCGTATCTTCGGGAGGCTCGCTCGTCCGGCGGGAGGCCGAGGCGGCGAGCGTGGTAGGAGATGGTCGGCTTGCTGAGCCCGAGCTCGAACGCGACCTCCGCCTGGCTCATGCCGCTCTGCAGAAGCTGCCGGATCGCCGCTCGCGTCTCGTGCGTCCAGCGCTTGTGCGCCGGGTCGCGCGGGACGACCCGGCCTTCGGTCACTGCTTTGTCCCACGCATAGTTGGAGAACCCGAAGCGGTCCCTGCACTCCCGCATCGTCGCTCCGGCCTCGTAGAAAGCGCGAACCTCGGACCAGTCGACGGGCTTCTTCGCAACGCTCGGCATCGAACGGATGTTCGCACGTCGTCCGGACGGAAACCGGTTCGCGATTGGTACTGCCCGGGATGGATTCGAACCACCGTTCCGCGGTCCAGAGCCGCGTGTCTTGCCACTAGACGACCGGGCAACGACCGTCCACGATAACGCCTCGCGAAATCCCAGTTCCGCACCGGCGGCCGGCCCCTGCTGTGTCCGCCGCCGACCTACGACTCGGTCGGCAGCGGGTCCAGGACGAGGAACACGTTCGTGTCCTGGTTGCTCTCGGTCGACTGAACTTGAAGAGGCTGGCGAACGTCAGCTGCTGGATGGCGGGCGTGTTCGGCGCCGTCGCGATCGTGTCGGGGTTGGGCACCGGCGGCGGCAGCGTCGCCCTGAGGGGACGCGCGAGCTGGCCGGCGACGTCGTCGCGGCCGAGATCAAGCGCGAGCGACGGCTTCTCGCCCCGCGGCGGCGGCATGAACACGACGACGTGCTCGACGTCTTCGAGATCGTGGAAGGAGTACAGCGCAAGCTCGAGCGCCTCGCGGCGCAGCAGCAGGGCGTGCTCCGGCGTCGGCTTGCCCTGCGCGAGCGCACAGTGCGGGCCGAGGCCGCACATGCGGTACCAGGACGCCGTCGCGCCCGAGGACGTCGATCTCGCCGCCGTCGGCGACCGGCTTGCGCCCGGCGATCGTCATCGGCAGCCCCTGCAGCTCCAGCGGGCCGCCGGTGACGGCAACGATCTGCTCGCCGGTCGGCAGCCGGTACTGGCGCCCGACGTGATCGCGCGGTCAGCCGGGTCGCCCGTTGGGCGCGAACTGCGCGGTGATGTACGGCTCCAGGCCGGGATCGAGCACGACGAGGACCTCGTCGCCGGGCGCGATCACGGTGTCGGGCTTGGGCACGAAGCCCGCCTTGCCGCGCGGCAGCACCGAGATGATCAGGCTGCCGTCGGGCAGCTCGATCTCCGACACCGGCAGGCCGGCCGCC
>DASZOA010000511.1:0-11546 GCA_035551055.1 Solirubrobacteraceae bacterium | reverse complement strand
TTGCGCGGCTGGTCGACGTTCAGGCCGCGCCTGCGGGCGACGTGGTAGGCGAAGAGCTGCAGCGGGATGACGGCCAGCAGCGCCTGCAGCATCCAGTCGGTGCGCGGCACGTAGATGACCTCCTCGGCGACGGGCTCGAGGCGGTCGTCGCCCTCGGTGGCGATCGCGATGACGTGCGCGCCGCGGGCGCGGACCTCCTGGATGTTGGAGATCATCTTGTCGAGGATCGGCATGTCGGTGGCCACGCAGACGACCGGGGTCGATTCGTCGAGCAGCGCGATCGGACCGTGCTTCATCTCCCCGCCGGCGTACGCGTCGGTCGCGATGTAGGAGATCTCCTTGAGCTTCAGCGCGCCCTCCAGCGCGACCGCGCGCCCGACGTGGCGGCCGAGGTAGAGGAAGAACTCCGAGCCGGCGTGGCGCTCGGCGGCGGCCATCAGGCTGCCGTTGAGCCCCTCGATGAGCCGGGTGATGCTGCGGGGCAGCTGCTTGATCTCGCCGACGAGCTGGGCGATCCGCGCGCGGTCCAGCGTCCCACGCAGCTCGGCGAGGCGCAGCGCGAGCAGGTACATCGCCGCGACCTGGCAGACGAACGTCTTCGTCGCCGCGACGGAGACCTCCATCCCGGCGCGCGTGAGCAGCACCCCGTCGGCATCGCGCGTGGCCTGCGAGCCGATGACGTTCGTGCAGGCGATCACGTGCGCGCCGCGGTCACGCGCCAGGCGCATCGCAGCCAGGGTGTCGGCGGTCTCGCCGGACTGCGTGATGCCGATGACGAGCTCGCCCTCGGAGACGATCGGGTTGCGGTAGCGCCACTCCGAGGCGATGTCCATCTCGACCGGCACGCGCGCCCACTCCTCGATCGCGTAGCGCCCGATCAGCCCGGCGTGAAACGACGTGCCCGCCGCGATGATCAGGATGCGGTCGACGTCGTGCAGCAGCGCCTCGTCGAGCTCGGGGGCGCCGAGATCGACGCCGTCGCCGCGCGCCGTACGGTCCCACACCGTCTCGGCGAGCGCGTCGGCCTGGTCGTGGATCTCCTTGAGCATGAAGGTCTCGTAGCCGGCCTTCTCGGCGGTCGACTCGTCCCAGTCCACGCGCGTGATCTCGCGCTCGATCGGGGTGCCGTCGGGCGCGAGGAACTCGACGCCGTCGGGCCGCAGCACGACGATCTCCTCGTTGTCGATGTACTGCACGTCGCGCGTGTGCGCGAGGAACGCCGGGATCGCCGATCCGAGGAACTGCTCGCCGTCCCCGCGCCCGACGATCAGGGGGCACTCCTTGCGCGCGCCGACGAGCGTGCCGGGCTCGTCGGCGCTCATGCAGACGAACGCGTAGTGGCCCTCGAGCTCGGCGTAGGCGGCGCGCACGGCCTCGACGAGGCTGCCGCGCGCCAGGTGGTGGGCGACGAGGTGGGCGATGACCTCGGCGTCGGTGTCCGAGGTGAAGTCGGCGCCCATGTCGCTCAGGCGCTGCTTGAGCGCGAGGTAGTTCTCGACGATCCCGTTGACGACGACGTGGACGCGATCGCTCGTATCGCAGTGCGGATGCGCGTTGGACTCGGTGACGCGCCCGTGCGTCGCCCAGCGCGTGTGGCCGATCCCCGTCGCCGGCAGCTCGGCGACGGCGGCGACGGTCGCCGCTTGGCGACGACGCGACGGGCCGGCGCCGTTGGGCGAGCGCAGCACCGCCTCGCGCAGCTTGCTGAGGTTGCCGACGGCGCGCACGGAGGCGATCTCGCCGTCGGCGAGGACCGAGACGCCCGCCGAGTCGTAGCCGCGGTACTCGAGCTTCTCCAGCCCCGCGAGCAGGATCTCCTGCACCGCGCGCTGGCCGACGTAGCCGATGATGCCGCACATGACGAGAGAGATTAGGCGAGGTTCCGCGGAACCCTGCCCGGCAAACGGCTAGATTGCCGCTCCCGCGGTCGCGGCCTCGACGAGCGCGACGAGCCGCGCGCAGACCGCCTCGGTCTCCTCGGCGGTGGGCGCCTCGACCATGACGCGGACGAGCTGCTCGGTGCCCGACGGGCGCACGAGGACGCGTCCGCGGCCGGCGAGGGCCGCCGAGGCCGCGGCGGTGGCCTCGCTCAGGGCAACGGACGCCATCGCCGCGTCGCGGTCGACGACCCGCACGTTGACGAGCTTCTGGGGCAGCTTGTCCATCGCGTCGCGCTCGGACAGATCGCGTCCGCCGAGCGCCTCGAGCGTCAGCAGCGCCGACGCGATCCCGTCACCCGACGGCACGAAGCCCATGTCGATGATGTGGCCGGACTGCTCGCCGCCGAGCGCCCAGCCGCGTGCGCGCAGCTCCTCGAGCACGTAGCGGTCGCCGACCGCGGTCGTCGCGACGTCGACGCCCGCCGAGCGCATCGCCGTGTGGAAGCCGTAGTTGGTCATGACCGTGACCACGACGCCGCCGCCCGGCAGGCGGTCCTGCGCGCGCAGGTGCAGCGTCGCCAGCGCGACGAGCTCGTCGCCGTCGACGACCACGCCGCCGCGATCGACCGCGAGGACGCGGTCGCCGTCGCCGTCGAACGCGAAGCCGATGTCGTGGCGCCCCTCGCGCATCGCCGCGACGACCCGCTCGATGTGCGTCGAGCCGCAGCGGTCGTTGATGTTGCGCCCGTCGGGCGCGTCGGCGAGGACGGTGACCGTCGCGCCGAGGCGCCGGAAGATCTCCGGCGCGGCGCGGTACGTCGAGCCGTTGGCGCAGTCCAGGACGACGTCGAGGGCGTCGAGCGACAGCCCCTCGAAGCGCTCCTGCAGCGCGCGCAGGTAGTCCTCGGTCGTGCCGTGCAGCTGGTCGACCGGGCCGATCCGCGCCGGCGCGCCGCCGGCCGCCGGCGCCTGCAGGCGCTGCTCGATCGCAAGCTCGGTCGCGTCGGATAGCTTGAATCCGTCGGCGCCGAAGAACTTGATCCCGTTGTCCTCGAAGGCGTTGTGCGAAGCCGAGATGACGGCCGCCAGATCGAAGCCGAAGCGGCCGATCAGCAGCGGCGCGGCGGGCGTCGGCAGCACGCCGCCGAGCAGCACGTGGCCGCCGGCCGAGGCGATCCCGGCGGCCAGCGCGGACTCGAGCATCGGGCCCGACTCGCGTGTGTCGCGTATGACGAGCACGCGCGGGCGCGCGCCGCCGACCTCGCGCGTCGTGGCGGCGCCGAGCGCGAGCGCCAGCTCGGCTGTCAGCAGCTTGCCGGCGACGCCTCGGACACCATCGGTGCCGAAGAGCTTGCGCATGGGGAGACGCTCAGCGCTTGGAGAACTGCGGCCGCTTGCGGGCCTTCTTGAGACCGGCCTTCTTGCGCTCCTTCGCGCGCGAGTCGCGTGTCAGAAAGCCGCGGCGCTTGAGCTCGCCGCGCAGGTTGGGATCCGCCTCGAGCAGCGCACGCGAGATCCCGTGGCGCAGCGCGCCGGCCTGCGCGCTGATGCCGCCGCCGTGGACGCGGACGACGACGTCCATCCGGTCCTCGTAGCCGACGGCCTCCAGCGGCTGACGGATGTTGCGCCCGAGCGAGGCGCGCGGGAAGTACTCGTCGAGCGTCTTGCCGTTGATCGCGTAGGCGCCGTTGCCGGGCCGCAGCATGACGCGGGCGACGGCGGTCTTGCGCTTGCCCGTGGCGCGGTAGCGCGCGCCCGAGGCGAGGTCGATGACCGCGGCGACCGGCCGCTCCTCGGCGCGGTCCTCGTCGGCGGCCGCGGCCTCGGCGAGCTCGTCCTCGTCGAGCTCCTCGCGCGCCAGCGGGTCGGCGCCCTCGGCGACGATGTCGACCTCCAGGTCGGCGCCGGGAATCGCCGGCTTGGCCCGCGGCGCGAGCTCCTCGTCGTGCTCGTCGACCTCGGGCTCGGGGGCGGCGGACGCGGCGGGCTCGGGCGTCGGCGCGGAGGCGTCGGCGGCCGGGGTGTCGGTCGCCGGCTCCTCGGCCTCGGGCGGCTCGGCGCTCTCGTCGATCACGAGTGCAGCTCCATCGGTTGCGGTTTCTGGGCCTGGTGCGGGTGCTCGGGACCGGCGTAGATCTTGAGCTTCGTCAGCTGCTTGCGGGCGAGCCGGTTGCGCGGCAGCATGCCCTTGACCGCGAGGCGCAGGACCTCCTCGGGGCGGCGCTCGAGCATGTCGCCGAGCGTGCGCGTCTTCAGCCCGCCGGGATAGCCCGAGTGGCGGTAGTAGGTCTTCGCCGCGCGCTTGTTGCCGGTCACCGAGATCTTCTCGGCGTTGACGACGACGACGAAGTCGCCCGTGTCGACGTGCGGCGTGTACGTCGGCTTGCGCTTGCCGCGCAGCGCGTCGGCGATCTGCGTCGCCAGGCGCCCGAGCGTCTGCCCGGTGGCGTCGACGACGAGCCAGTTTCGCTCGCGGTCGTTCGCGTTGGCTGCGTAGGTCTTCATCGCGCGAAAACGCCACGCGGTCGTCCGCGCGGCGAGCATGCAGCATAGGACATCGCGATCGGCCGCGGAATGCGGACCGGGCGCGGCTACGGCCGGCAGCGGTCGGGGTCGCCGCCGAAGCCGGCGGCGAGCGCGCGCGCGTTGAAGACCAGCGACTTCAGGTACGTGTCGCCGGGGCCGCCCGCCTCGCCGAGCGTGTCCGCATACAGCGCCGGCCCGACGCGCGCGCCGGCCTCGCGCGCGATCGCGCGCGTGAGCTTCGGACTGCCGGAGCTCTCGGGAAAGATCGTCTCCACCCCGGCTGAGCGGATCGTGCGCGCGAGGCGCGCGACCTCGCCGGCGGACGCCTGCGCCTGCGTCGAGCGCGACGGGATGACGGTCCCGACGACCTCGATGCCGTAGCGGTCGGCGAAGTAGCCCAGCGCGTCGTGGTCGGTGACGAGCTTGCGCCTGTCCTCGGGGATCGCGCGCATGCAGGCGGCGATCGCATCGTCGAGGCGACGCAGCCTCCCGACGTACGCCGCAGCGTTGGCCGCGTACGTCGCGCGACCCGCCGGGTCGGCGGCGACCAGCGCGTCGCGGATGCGCTCGACGGCGGCGATCGCGTTGCGCGGATCGTGCCACCAGTGCGGGTCCGACTCGCGCCGCCGCACGGCGGCGTCGAGCAGCGTGACGGTCCCGGCGTCAGAGCCGGCGTTGCGCAGGACGCCGTCGAGCCACTCGTCGACGTCGCCGCCGGAGCGCAGGACGATGTCGGCGCCTGCGACCGCCGCGACGTCGCTGGGCCGCGGCTCGTAGTCGTGCGGGTCGGAGCTGGGCTGCAGGATCTGGCGCACCGTCGCCCGCCGGCCGGCGACCGCGCGGGCCAGGTCGGCGACCTGCGTCGTCGTCGCGACGACGCTCGCGGCGGCGCGGTCGCCGCGCGCATCCCCGCCGCCGGAGCCGCACGCGGCGAGGAGCGCGGCGGCGAGGGCGGCGGCGAGCGGCGCGACGATCGCGCGAAGGGGCATCGCGGGCGATGCTAGCAAGAATGATTCTTGTTTACACCAGCGCCCGCGCCGCCGCTACGTGGGCGAGGTACCGATCAGGCAGGGATGAGATCAGGCGCGGCGAAGCTGCCGCCGGAGCGGTGCCGCGACCCGCAGCAGCGCCGCGAGCAGCACGAGCGTCCCGAGCAGTGCGACGAGCGCGCCCGCGGCGCCGACCTCGCGCACGACGTTGGCCTGCCAGACCGCGAGGTAGCGGCGGTAGTCGCCGTCGCGCGCCGACCGGTCGCGGGCGGCGTCGATCGACCGCTCGGTCAGCGCCGGCAGCTCGCGGTACTGGCGCACGATCTGCGGCCCGTCGGCGTCCGCTCGACGATCGAGCAGCTGCGTGCCCGCCGGCGCGAGCACAGCCGGCAGCGACAGCGCGAAGCCCAGCGCGAACAGCGCGGCGGCGAGCTTCACGCGCCCGGCGCTCGCGCCGATCCACGGCCCCAGCGCGACGAGCACGACGGCGACGCCGGGGATCAGCAGCCGCGGGCCCCAGCTCCAGCCGCCCTGCCAGGAGTGCCAGGTCGCGGCGAGCACGAACGTCGCCGCGAACAGCGCGAGCAGCAGTGCCGCGACGGCAGGCCGGCGGCGCCACAGCGACGCGATCGCGACCGGGACCAGCACGATCGCCGGCGCGAACAGGACGACCGACTTCTCGGGCGACAGCAGCAGCCCGCCGGCGCCCTCGAGCAGCGGCGTCGTGAAGCCCGGGTCGGCGGGCGGCCGGTAGCCGAACTGCAGCGCGTCGTGGAAGCGGTAGAGGTTGTAGGCGACGGTCACGACGGCCGCGAACGCCAGCGGCGGCAGCGTGCGGGCGACCGCGGCGACGCCGCCGCCGCGCAGCAGCACGAAGCCGAGCAGAAGCGGCGCGAAGACCGCCGACTGCGGGCGCGCGAGGACCGCGAACGCCAGCGCGGCGCCCGCCTGCAGCTCGCGGCCGGCGAGCGCGCGCTCGACCATCACGACGAGCCCCAGCGCGACGAGCGGCTCGGTGAAGAAGTCGCGCGCGTAGGGCAGCAGGTACGTTCCGAGGACGGTTCCGGCGGCGACGAGCGCGGCCGCCGGGCGCGGCGCGGCGAGCCGCCGGCCCAGCAGGTACAGCGCGCCCGTCAGCGCGCCGCCGGCGAGCGGCATGAGCGTCGCCGCCGCGGCCGCCTCGACGAGCTCGACGCGCCCGACGACCGCCGCGAGCGGCTGCGCGGCGAGCACGGGCCCGATCGCCAGCAGCGACAGCAGCAGCCCGTACTTGGAGTAGTGGGTCACGCCGTCGTGGCCGGGCACGCCGAGCGCCGGCGGCACCGCGAGCGAGCCGTCGTGCACGATCGAGCGCGTGACGGCGAGCATCGAGCTGCCGTCGAGGATCGTGACCTGCGCCTGCCCGACGAGCAGCAGGAAGAGCGCCACGGCGCCGCCCAGACGCAGCGCGACGGCGCGGTCGTCGCGCACGGCAGTCATCGCGCGCCGAATCTAGCCGACGCGGTCTCGCCGCCGTCCGGTCCGGTTGAATGCGGCCGATCGGCGTCTCGTTCCTCATCCCGGCCTACAACGAGGCGGCGACGATCGCGGAGGTCCTGCGGCGCATCGACGCGCTCGAGCTCGACGCACAGGTCGTCGTCGTCGACGACGGCTCGACCGATCACACGGCGGCGATCGTCGAGGCCTACGCCGCCGGGCGCCCGCACGTCGAGCTGCTGCGCCAGCCCAACCGCGGCAAGGGCTCGGCCGTGCGGCTGGCGGCGACGCGCATCACCAAGGAGATCGCCGTCATCCAGGACGCCGACATGGAGTACGACCCGGCCGACGTCGTCGCGCTGATCGCACCGATCCAGCGCGGCGTCGCCGACGTCGTCTTCGGATCGCGGCTGAGCGGCGGCGCGCCGCAGCGCGCCTACCTGTTCTGGCATCTCGTCGGCAACCGCTTCCTCTCGCTGCTGACCGGCGTGCTGTTCAACACCACGCTCAGCGACATGGAGACCGGCTACAAGGCGTTTCGCTCCGATGTGCTGCACTCGCTGCGCCTGACCCAGGACGACTTCGCGATCGAGCCCGAGATCACCGGCGAGGTCTGCCGGCGCAAGCTGCGCGTCTACGAGATGCCGATCGCCTACTACGGGCGCACGTACGCCGAGGGCAAGAACATCACGTGGCGCGACGGCTTGAAGGCGATCGCCGTGCTGCTGTGCGTCCGGCTGCGGCGCGGGTGAGCGAGCGCCGCGGACTGCGGTCGCTGGTGGTGGCGGCGGGCCTGCTCGTCACGGTCGGCTGCATGTACCTCGCCGTCCGCGGCGTCGAGCTCGAGGACGCGCTCGACGCGCTCGCCGACAGCGACCTGCGCTGGCTGCTGCCGGCACTGCCCGTGTTCGCGCTGGCGGTCGTGCTGCGCGCCGTGCGCTGGTGGTCGGTGTTCGCCGACGACGCGCGCCCGCCCATGCGCGCGATCGCCTACGCGCTGCTGATCGGCTACTTCTTCAACAACATCCTGCCGGCGCGCGCGGGCGAGGCGGCGCGCGTGATCGCGCTGCACCGCCGGGCGGCGACACCGCGCGCCGAGACCGTCGGCACGGTCGTCGTCGAGCGGCTCTTCGACGTCCTCGGGCTGCTGATCGTGCTGTTCGCCTCCTACCCGTGGCTGCCGGAGGTGTCGTGGCTGCGCGCCGCGGCGATCTTCGGCGCGGTCGTCGTGACCGCGGTCGTCGCGCTCGTCGTCGTCGTCGTGCGCTACGACGAGCGTGCGCTGCACTGGCTGCTGTCGCCGCTGCGGCGGATCAGGCGGGCCGGCTTCGCCGCGCGCGTGCAGGTCGCGGCCGTCAACGCGACGCGCGGGCTCGTCGGGCTGCGCCGGCCGCGCGTGGCGCTGCGCGCGATGGCGCTGACGATCGCGTCGTGGGTGACGCTCGGCTTCTCCTTCTGGATCCTGACGCGGGCGTTCGCGCTCGAGCTGCCGCTCGTCGCGGGGATGCTCGTGACGGTCGCGGTCAACCTGTCGCTCGTGCTGCCGTCGTCGCCCGCCGCGCTCGGCGTCTTCGAGGCGGCGACGGTGATCGCGCTGCTCGCGTTCGACGTCCCCCAGGCGCAGGCGCTGTCCTACGCGCTCGTCCTGCACCTGCTCAACCTCGTCCCGTTTCTCGTCATCGGGGCCGCGCTGCTCGGCCCGGGGGCGCTGCGGGCGCGGCCGTAGCCGATGGCGGGGCGAGCGCAGCTCTGCGACATCATGCCGGAATGCACGACGAGCCCGAGGCGGCGCCCGCCGCGCCGCCGACGACGCTGCGCGACGCCCTCGGCGGGCCGCTCGGAATCGCCGAGACGTCGCTGCCCGCGGTCGCGTTCGTCGTCGCCTACACCGCGTCGGGCTCGGACACGAACACCGCCGCGATCGTCGCGGTCGCCCTGGCGCTCGTCCTCTCGCTCGCGCGGATCGTCAAGCGCGAGTCGCCGATCTACGCGCTGTCGGGGCTCGTCGGCGTCGGCTTCGCGGCGTTCGTCGCGACGCGCACCGGGCGCGCGGAGAACTTCTTTTTGCCCGGGCTGCTGGCCAACGCGGCGTACGCCTCGGCCTTCCTCATCTCGCTCGCCGTGCGCCGTCCGCTCGTCGGGATCATCGTCACCAAGCTCGACGGCGAGGGCGACGAGTGGCGCCGCGACCCGCTGCGCCTCCGCGCGTTCGTCCGGGCGACGTGGCTGTGGGCCGGCCTGTTCCTCACGCGCCTGCTCGTGCAGCTGCCGCTGTATCTGGCGGGTGCGGTCGTCGCGCTCGGCGTCGCGAAGACGGCGATGGGCGTGCCGCTGTTCGTCCTCGGCCTGTGGCTGACGTGGCTGCTCGTCCGCCGCCATCGAGGACCGGCGCCCGCCTGAGCGCGTCGCCGCTCACGCATGGAACGCGGCGAGCCGGTCGGCCTCGGCGCGCAGCTCGCGCTCGGTCGTGCGGTCGAGCCGCTCGAACGGCTCGAGCTCGACGCGCCCGTCGCGGTACCGCCACGTCCCGGCGGCGGCGCCGTCCACGAGGAAGACGGCCTCGGAGTGCGGCTTGCGGACGTGGAAGATCCTCGTGCGGTGCTGCTCGGGCAGGATCGCGGCGCGGCGGGCGTGGACGAGCAGCGTGGCGTCCCACGTCGGCAGGTAGCGCACGGGGACGGGCTGCTCGGGATCGGGCAACGCCGCGCGCGGCACGTCGAGCAGCTCCTCGCCGCCCTCGCTGCGGAAGCTGCGCGACGTCAGCTGCTCCAGGGCCGCCGCGAGCTCCCCGCGCGAGAGCCCGGTGTAGGACGCGATGTCGGCGCGCGTGGCGGGCCCGAAGCCGGCGAGATAGCTGCGCACCAGCTGCGCCGCGGCCTCCTCGGCCGTCATCTCCGGCGCCGGGCCGACCCAGCTGTGCGCGGCGGCGAACAGATCGGCGCGGCGGCGCTCCCAGGTACCGGACGGCGGCACACGGACGAGGTCGATCCACAACCCCACGCCGATCGCGTGCTGCTTGCCGACGAGCGCGCCGAGCTGCCTGCGGCTGATTTGCCCGTGCTCGTCGAGGTACGCGCGCACGCGCTCGGCGAGCGCCTCGAGCTCGCCCTCCGTGACGCGCCTGCGCATGCTGCGCAGCCACAGCGCGCGCCGCGCCGCGCGCGTGGCGAGCGCGAACGGCCAGTAGTCGCGCGTGGCGACGAGGTGGACCGTCACCCGCATGAGCGTCGCCTGGACCACGGCTCGCTGCTCCAGCGCGCGCGTGAGCGCGTCGCGCTCGAAGTCGCGCATGCGCGACCACAGCCCGACGTACATCGACGGCGCGTACTGCGATTGGATGGCGCCGATCGCCGCAATCGTCTTCGGGATCGTCGCCGTCGACGGCTCGAGCAGGTGCTGGCGCGCGAGCACCGCCCGGTTGAGCTCGAGCGTGCTCAGGACGCGTTCGGCGGCCATCGGCGCCGCGCGGCTACCCGCCCGCTACTCCCACTCGATCGTGCCGGGCGGCTTGGACGTGATGTCCAGCACGACCCGGTTGACGTCGCGCAGCTCGTTGATCATCCGCGAGGCGATCTGCTCGAGCAGGTCGTAGGGCAGGCGCGCCCAGTCGGCGGTCATCGCGTCGTCGGACGTGACGGCGCGGATCACGACGACGCTGCCGTACGTGCGCTCGTCGCCCTGCACGCCGACCGTGCGGATGTCGGGCAGCACGCAGAAGGACTGCCACAGGTCGCGGTACAGGCCGGCCCTGCGGATCTCGTCCTGCAGGACGTGGTCGCACTCGCGCAGGAGGTCGAGGCGCTCCTTCGTCGCCTCGCCGCCGACGATGCGGATCGCCAGGCCGGGGCCCGGGAACGGCTGGCGCCAGACGAGCCGCTCGGGTAGGCCGAGCTCGGCGCCGACGGCGCGAACCTCGTCTTTGAACAGCGCGCGCAGCGGCTCGACGAGCTCGAAGCGCAGGTCCTGGGGCAGGCCGCCGACGTTGTGGTGGGACTTGATCGTCGCCGCGCCCGCGCCGCCGCCGGACTCGATGACATCGGAGTACAGCGTCCCCTGGACGAGGTACCGCGCGTCGCCGAGCTTGGCCGCCTCCTCCTCGAAGACGCGGATGAACTCGGCGCCGATCGCCTTGCGCTTGGTCTCGGGATCGGTGACGCCGGCGAGGCGCTGCAGGAAGCGCTGCTCGGCGTCGACGGCGACGAGCGGCACCTTGAAGTGATCGCGAAACGCGGCGATCACCTGCTCGCCCTCGTTCTTTCGCATGAGCCCGTGATCGACGAAGACGCAGGTGAGCTGATCGCCGATCGCGCGGTGCACGAGCAGCGCCGCGACGCTGGAGTCGACGCCGCCCGACAGGCCGCAGATGACCTTGCCGTCGCGGACCTGGGCGCGGATCCGGGCGACCTGGTCGGAGACGATGCTCTCCGGCGACCACGATCGGTCGGCCTCGCAGATGTCTACTAGGAAGCGCTCGAGGATCGTCTGCCCGTAGGGCGTATGGACGACCTCGGGATGAAACTGGATGCCGTAGACGTCCTGCTCGACGGACTCCAGCGCCGCCACCGGCGACCCCGTCGAGGAGGCCAGCGCCTCAAAGCCCGGCGGCGGCGCGAAGACGGTGTCGCGGTGCGACATCCAGCAGGTCTGCTCGCCCGGCAGGCCCGCGAACAGGCGC
>DASZOA010000510.1:0-6330 GCA_035551055.1 Solirubrobacteraceae bacterium | reverse complement strand
GCGCACCGTCACCTCCTCGGGCACCGGCTCGCCGGCGTTCATCGCCGCGGCCAGCCCGGTGATCGAGAAGACCTCCTCGCCGGTCAGACCGAGATCGGCGGCGGGCGCCGGCAGCTGCAGCGGCAGCACGCCCATCCCGATGAGGTTCGAGCGG
Organism: Solirubrobacteraceae bacterium; assembly: GCA_035551055.1. Taxonomy (GTDB): domain Bacteria; phylum Actinomycetota; class Thermoleophilia; order Solirubrobacterales; family Solirubrobacteraceae; genus CADCVQ01. The sequence continues at coordinate 6,176 of DASZOA010000510.1, read as the reverse complement.
TGGATGCGCTCGAAGGACTGCGCGAGCACGGCGCGCACGCCGAGCAGCCGGGTGCCCTTCGCCGCCCAGTCGCGCGAGGAGCCCGAGCCGTACTCGCTGCCCGCGATCACCACGAGCGGCGTCCCCTCGGCGAGGTACTGCAGCGAGGCCTCGTAGATCGACATCTGCACGTCCTCGGGCAGCTTGCGCGTCATGCCGCCCTCGGGAAGCGGTCCCCGCCCACCCGCGAGCAGGTTGCGCAGGCGGATGTTCGCGAACGTCCCACGCACCATCACCTCGTGGTTGCCGCGCCGCGCACCGTAGGAGTTGAAGTCGCGCGGCGCCACGCCGTGCTCCTGCAGGTACAGCCCTGCCGGCGAGTCGGGCTTGATCGATCCCGCCGGCGAGATGTGATCGGTCGTCACCGAATCGCCGAGCAGCGCCAGCACGCGCGCGCCCTCGACGTCCTCGACCGGCGCCGGCTCGGCGGGCATGCCCTCGAAGTACGGCGGCAGGTGCACGTACGTCGAGTCCTCGTCCCAGGCGAAGCGGTCGCCGGTCGGCACGTGGAGCGAGTTCCAGCGCTCGTCCCCGGCGAAGACGTCGCCGTAAGAGGCGCGGAACATCTCCGAGCGCACGGCGCGCTCGATCGTCTCGCCGACCTCCCGCCCGGACGGCCACAGATCGCGCAGGTAGACGTCGTTGCCCTCGGGATCCTGGCCGAGCGGGTCGTTGACGATGTCGGCGTCCATCGTCCCGGCCAGCGCGTAGGCGACCACGAGCGGCGGCGACGCGAGGTAGTTCATCTTCACATCGGGGTTGATGCGCCCCTCGAAGTTGCGATTGCCCGACAGCACCGAGACGACCGCCAGGTCGTGCTCGCCGACGGCCTCGGAGATCGCGGGCGGCAGCGGACCGGAGTTGCCGATGCACGTCGTGCAGCCGTAGCCGACGAGATGGAAGCCCAGCGCCTCGAGGTCATCGGTCAGGCCCGCATCGTCGAGGTACTCGCTGACGACCTTCGAGCCCGGCGCGAGCGAGGTCTTGACCCACGGCTTGCTCGTCAGCCCGCGCGCGACGGCGTTGCGCGCCAGCAGCCCCGCGGCGAGCATGACCGACGGGTTGGAGGTGTTCGTGCAGCTCGTGATCGCCGCGATCACGACGCGCCCGTGGTCGAGGTCGGTCTGCGTGCCGTCGTCGAGCACCACCGGCACGCGGTCCTCGACGCGCTCGGCGAGGCGCGCGGCGGCGATCGCCTCGGCGTGCGCCTCGTCGGTCGCGTGCTCCGGCGGGCGGATCCCCAGCCGCATCGTGTAGGTGGGCGGGTCCGAGGCGGGGAACGAGAGCGCGTCGAACTCGATCGTGTCGCCACCGTCGTCGGCGTCGGCGCCGTCCTCGGCCGGCAGGAAGTCCGTCACTGCGATCCGGAAGGCCGCCTGCGCCTCGCTCAGCGCGACGCGGTCCTGCGGGCGCTTGGGACCGGCCAGCGACGGCACGACCTCGCCGAGGTCGAGCTCGAGCGTTTCCGAGTACACCGGCGCCGACGAGCGCTCGTCGTGCCACAGCCCCTGCTCGTGCGCATAGGCGTCGACGAGCTCGATGAGCTCCGGCGGCCGCCCCGAGAACTCGAGGTAGCGCAGCGTCTCGGCATCGATCGGGAAGATCGCGCAGGTCGAGCCGAACTCCGGGCTCATGTTGCCGATCGTGGCGCGATCGGCGAGCGGCAGCGACGCGAGCCCCTGCCCGTAGAACTCCACGAACGCGCCCACGCAGCCGTGCTCGCGGAGCATCTCGGTGACCGTCAGCACGAGGTCGGTCGCGGTCGCGCCTTCGGGCAGCTCGCCGCGCAGCCCGAAGCCGATCACGCGCGGGATCAGCATCGGCATCGGCTGGCCGAGCATCGCCGCCTCGGCCTCGATGCCGCCGACGCCCCAGCCGAGCACGCCGAGGCCGTTGATCATCGTCGTGTGCGAGTCGGTTCCGACCAGCGTGTCCGGGTAGGCGAGCGGCGGACGCGAGCCGTCGCCCTCGTCGACGAACACGACGCGCGCGAGATACTCGAGGTTGACCTGGTGCACGATGCCGGTGTCGGGCGGGACGACGGCGAAGTTGTCGAACGCCCGCTGGCCCCAGCGCAGGAACGCGTACCGCTCCTGGTTGCGCTCGAACTCGCGCTCGGCGTTGCGCACGAACGCGTCGCGGCTGCCGAACGCATCGACCTGGACGGAGTGGTCGATGACGAGCTCGGCGGGCACGAGCGGGTTGATCAGGGCCGGGTCGCCGCCCAGCTCGGCCATCGCGTCGCGCATCGCGGCGAGGTCGACCACCGCGGGCACGCCGGTGAAGTCCTGCATGACGACGCGCGCCGGCGTGAACGCGATCTCCTTCGACGGCTGCGCGCTCGCCTCCCAGCCCGCGAGCGCCTCGACGTCGCCCGCGGTGACCGATCCGTTGCCCTCCGTGCGCAGCAGGTTCTCAAGCAGGATCTTCAGCGAGAACGGCAGCCGGGCGACGTCGAAGCGCGACGCGAGGGCGTCGAGACGAAAGATCTCGAGTGTCCGCGCGCCCACCGTCAGCGTGCTGCGGGCGTCGAAGCTGTTCGTTGACAAGCGCGTCTCCCTGCGGGTGGACGATCCGCGGCGCCGGTGTCCGGCGAACGCGGAGACGAATCCATGAGTGTGGCAGCCTGCGCACGAGAGTCGCTGTCCCATGGCGACGGCCGCCCGATCGAGCGAATCCGTCCGGGATCATTCGGCCGCCGCTGCGCGAGCCCTGCGGGCGCAGATCCCGTGCCCGGCCGGATGTATCCGCGGCGCGCCCCCGACGCTCTTTTCACCAGTGGACGAGATCGCGCACGTACTTCGACGCGACGCGGCGCCCGGATCGCCGGCCGATGCCCCACGGCGTCGTCGTCTACTCTCTCTCGCGGGGAGATCACGGTGCATCTGCACGCTGCAGGGGTGAGCGACCAGGGGGGTCCGAGCCTGGTGGGGCGCGGCCGCGAGCTCGCGCAGCTGCAGGCCGGCCTGGAGGCCGCGCTGGCCGGTCGCGGCGGCCTGATCCTGTTGACCGGGGAGCCGGGGATCGGCAAGACCGCGCTCGCGCGCGAGTTCGTCGAGCGCGCCGCGGCGCGCGGTGCCGCGTGGGCGTGGGGAAGCTGCTGGGACGGCGGCGGCGCCCCCGCCTACTGGCCATGGGTGCAGGTCGCACGCGCGCTCGCCCGCCGCGCCGACCTGGCCGCGTTGCGCGACGTGCTGGGCCCGGGGGCGCCGTGGATCGCCGGTCTGCTGCCCGAGCTCGTGCGCGTGCTCGGGCCGCCCGCAGAGCCGTCCGAGCTCGGTTCCGACCAGGCCCGCTTTCGCCTCTTCGACGCGCTCGCGACGCTGCTGGCCGGCGCCGCCGAGCAGCGCCCGCTCGTGGTCGTCCTCGACGACCTGCACTGGGCGGACGCGTCGTCGCTGCTCGCGCTGGAGTTCGTCGCGCGCACGCTGCCGGACGTGCCGCTGCTGGCGATCGCCGCCTACCGCCACGCCGAGGCCCACGCTCGCGCCGACCTCGCGGCCCCGCTCGGCGGCCTCGCGCGCGCGGCGACGCGGCTGCCGCTCGAGGGCCTCGACCGCGACGAGGTCGGCCTGCTGGCGGCCGCGCGAGCGCGCGGGCTGGGCTCCGGCGCGCGCGAGCCGATCCCGCCGCGGCTCGTGGCCGCCGTGCATCGCGCGAGTGCCGGCAACCCGTTCTTCGTCGACGAGCTCGTGCAGCTGCTCGCCTCGCAGGGGCGCCTGCACGACGAGGCCGCCGCCGAGGGCCCGCTGCCGCTGCCGGACGGCGTGCGCGAGGCGATCCGGCGGCGCCTGGAGCCGCTGGACCCGTTCGTGCTGCAGGCGCTGGGCGCCGCCGCGGTGATCGGCGGCGAGTTCGACCTGCACGCGCTCGCCAGCGTGCTCGACGAGCCGCCCGGCGCCGTGCTCGCGCACCTCGAGGTGCCGCTGCGCAGCGGCATCGTCGTTGCCGCCCGCGCACCCGGGCGCTTCGGCTTCGCCCACGCGCTCGTGCGCGACACGCTGCTCGAGAACCTCGGCGCCACGCGCCGAGCCGCCCTGCACCGCGTGACGGCCGAGGCGCTCGAGCAGGTCTACAGCGACGATCCGGAGCCGCACCTCGCGGAGATCGCCCACCACTACCTGCAGGCGGCGACCGAGGGCGGCGCCGAGCGTGCCGTCGACTACGCGGCGCGCGCGGCGCGCCGGGCGGTCGGGCAGTTCGCCTACGAGGAGGCGGCACGGCTCTACGAGCGCGCGATCGACGCCGCCGCCTCGCTGCCGGCCGACGAGCCGCGCGCCTGGCAGCTCGAGCAGGGCCTCGGCGAGGCGCGGATGCGCGCCGGCGACGTCGACGGCGCGCAGCAGGCGCTGCGCGGGGCGGCCGAGCACGCTCGCCGTCTGGACGATCCCGAGCGGCTCGCGCAGACGGCGCTCGCGCGCACGCTGGGCTCGTTCTCGCCCGGGCTCGTCGAGCCCGAGCTCGTCGCGATCCTCGAGGAGGCGCTCGGCCGGCTGGACGGGTTCTGTCCGGATGAGCCGCCGCGACGGGCGACGGTCGACGCGCTGCGCTGCCGCCTGCGCGTCCAGCTCGCGCTGGCGCTGTACTGGTCGCCGCAGCGCGCCCGCCGCGAGCAGCTCGTCGACGAGGCGCTCGCGCTCGCGCGCGCGATCTACACCGACACCGCCGTGCGCCGCTCGGCGGCTCATCGCGTCCTCGCCGACCGGACGCTCGCCTTCGCGCTCGCGCAGGGCTTCGTCGCCGTCTGGGGGCCCGACACGGTCCCGCGCGGGCTGCCGATCTCGATCGAGGCGCTCGAGCTGTGCGAGCGCACGAACGATGCCGAGCTTGCGATGCAGGTGCGCCTGTGGCGGATCAGCCTGCTGCTCGAGCTCGACGACCCCGATCGCGCCGAGGAGGAGATCGAGGCCTTCGGCTCCACCGCGCGGCGGCTGGGGCAGCCGCGGATGCTCGTCTACGACCCGCTGCACCGCGCGCTGCTCGCCCACCGGCGCGGCGATCTGGCGGCGGCCGAGCGCTTCACCGCCGAGGCCGTCGAGCAGGCCGGCGCCGTACGCGGATCGATCGCGCCGCTCATCGCCGACGCGCAGACGTTCATCCTGCGCCGGACCCAGGGGCGCCACGCCGAGCTCGAGCCGCTCGTGCGCAAGAACGCCGACCGCCTGCCCGCCATGCGTCGCTGGCGCTGTGGGCTGGCGCTCGTCCTCGCCGAGCTCGGCCGCGACGACGAGGCTCGCTGCGAGCTCGAGCAGCTTGCCGCCGACGACTTCGAGGACGTCCCGCGCGACGCGTTGTGGCTCGTGGCGATGTCGCTGCTCGCCGAGCTGTGCGCGCGGCTGCACGACCGTCGACGGGCGCGCCGGCTCTACGAGCTGCTCGCGCCGTACGAGGGTCGCAACGTCGTCTCGATGGGCGCCGCCTACGTCGGTCCGGTGGCCCGCTACCTCGGCCTGCTGGCGATGACGATCGGCGAGGACGAGCGCGCGCTCGGGCACCTCGAGACCGCGCGCTCCGCCGCCGAGCGGATGGGTGCGCGGCCGACGGCGGTGCTGACGGCGCTCGACACGGCCGAGGTGCTCGCGCGCCGCGGCGCGCCCGGCGACGCACCGCGCGGCCGGGCGCTCGTGCAGCGCGTGGCGCAAGCGGCCGCGGAGATGCAGATGAATGGCGCGATCGCCCGCGCCGACGACCTGCTCGCGCGCCTGGAGGAGGCGCCCAGGCCGGCGCGCCAGGTCGCCCCCCGTCGGCCGCGCCAGGCGGCGTTGCGGCGCGAGCAGGATGTCTGGCGGCTGGACTACGACGGGCGCAGCGTCTGCCTTCACGACAGCAAGGGCCTGCACCACGTCGCGACGCTGCTGGCGAGCCCGGGGACCCCGATCGCCGCCGTCGAGCTCGCGCGCGCGACCGCGGGCGGCGTTCGCGCGCCTGCGCGGGCTCGGCTTGACGAGCTGCGCTCGCGAGCGCACGATCTGCGCGAGGAGTTGACCGAGGCGCAGGCGTTCAACGACCCCGAGCGGATCGCGCGGATCCGCGAGCAGCTCGAGCTGGTCGCGTGCGAGGTCGAAGAGGGCGAGAGGACCTCGAGCGCGGCGGCAGAGCGCGCGCGGATCAACGTCACGCGGGCGATCAAGGCCGCG
>DASZOA010000509.1:0-2273 GCA_035551055.1 Solirubrobacteraceae bacterium | reverse complement strand
GGCCACGACCTCGAACGCGCGACCGTCGCGGGACGCACGACGTACTGGTGCCCCGCGTGCCAGGTCTGACCGCGCTCAGCGCGTCGCCGCGGGGGCCGCCGCAGGGGCACGCTCGTCCTCGTCGGGCTGCTCGCCGGCCTGGCGCCGGTGCGCTTCGACGGCGGCGAGGTGGGCGCGGTCGCCCTCCGGGCCGGCGGGGCGCTCGTCGAGCTCGGCCAGGCGGTCCTGGCGCCCGTAGAGCAACAGGATGTCGCCCGGCGCGACGCGCGCGGCGAGCCTCGGCGCGCCGACGTACGTTCCGTCGGGGCGCTCGATGCCGAGCACGGCGATCCCCTCCGCGCGCAGGCCGACGTCGCCCAGCCGCCGCCCCGCCAGCCAGTCGCCGTCGCGGATCGCGACCTGGCCGCCGCCCCACTGGCCGCCGAGGTGCAGCAGCGCCGCGTAGTCGCGCGCCTCGAGCTCGGTGTAGCGGTTGACCAGGCGCGTGATGACGGGGCTCAGCGCGCGGTTGAACCAGCGGGTGCGCGAGATGATCAGAAGCGCGGCGAGCGCGCCGACCAGCACGCCGAGCCGGGTGTAGGCCTCGCCGCGCGTGACGTTGGCGAAGCCGATGACGAGCGTGGCGATCGTCGTCACCAGGCCGGCGCCGCCGAGCAGCATGAGCGTCATGACGATTCGCCGGCGCACGGGGTGGCTGACGACGGTCTCGGCCTCCGCGATCGTGAAGCCCGTGCCCGACAGCGCCGAGCGCGCCTGGAAGCGCGCGGCCTCCTGTGACAGGCCGGTCAGCACGAGGGCGACGGTCGCCACGCGCGCGATCAGCAGCGAGACGACGGCGACGACGAGCAGCGTCGCGACGGCGATCATGCCCACGAGGTACCCGATCGGCGCCCCGCGCCCGCGTCGGCGGTCGAGGCGCTCGTCCTAGCGCACGTCGAAGCGCTCGTGGCCCTCGGGCTCGGCGGGCTCGACGTGCACGTCGTCGACGCTGGCGTGCTGCGGCCCCTCGCGACACCAGCGCACGAGCTCGGCGACGGCCGCGTCGGGGCCCTCGAAGTGCGCCTCGACCGCGCCGTCGCGGCGGTTGCGCACCCAGCCCGTGACGCCGATGCGCCGCGCCTCGCGGCGGGTGCAGTCGCGAAAGAACACGCCCTGCACCCGGCCGGTGACGACGACGTGGCGCGCGACGCGGTCGCTCATCGCCACGCGGCGAGCAGCCCGGGAAGCTCGCTCATGTCATGAAACGGCTCGCCGCCGGCGGCGGCGAGCTCGCCGGCGTCGGTGTGGCGCGCGAACGCGAGCGCGCGCATCCCGGCGGCGCGCGCCGCCTGCACGCCGGGCACGCTGTCCTCGACGACCGCGGTGCTTGCCGGATCGAAGCCCATCGCGGTTGCGGCGTGCAGGAACAGGTCGGGCGCGGGCTTGCCGCGGCGCACCTCGGTGGCGCTGAAGATCCGCCCCGCGAAGCGGTCCCACAGCCCGCTGCGGCGCAGCGTCACCGCCATCTTGTGATGCGGGCCGCTCGACGCCACGCAGGAGGGCAGCGCGATGCGCTCCAGCGCCGCGACGACGCCGGGCACCGGCCGCAGCTCGCGCGCGAAGCGGCCCTCGATCTCGGCGTAGTAGCGATCGGCGAGGTCGGCGGGCAGCGGCCCGGCGTGACGCGCCGACGCCAGCTCGAGGACCGAGGCCATCGAGCGCCCGCGGTAGTCGCGCATGCTGTCCTCGACCGTCGTGGGCAGCCCCGCCTCGGTCAGCAGGCCCGCGAGCACCGTGTTGGAGATCTGCTCGCTGTCGACGAGCACGCCGTCGCAGTCGAAGATCACCGAGCGGATCATGCGGTCGAGGCTACCGGGCGTCCGGCGCTCCCGAGCCCGCGGCGCCCGCGTCGGCCAGCAGCCGCTCGATCGCCGCCAGATGCCCGCGCACGCCCGTCGCCATCGCCTCGAGGATCGTGCGCGCCTCCTCGATCCCGCCGGTCGCGTTCGTGAGCTGGGACTTGATCCGGCGCACGTCCTCCATCGCGCCCTGCGCGCGCTCGACCTCCACGCGCAGCGCGCCCTCGTCGATCCCCCCGCCCGCGGCCCGCGCCGTCAGCACGCGCGCCCGCGCGAGCCCGTAGGCGACCTCGAGCGCGAGCGTCGAGCCGTCCTGCGGGTCGAACGTCACGAACAGCTTGTCGCCGTTGAACTCGCGCAGCGGGTGCGTGCGCGCGGGCAGCTTGTCGTCGCCGGGCACGACCAGCACGGCGTAGTCGGCGGCGCGCGTCTCGA
>DASZOA010000508.1:0-9355 GCA_035551055.1 Solirubrobacteraceae bacterium | reverse complement strand
GACGGCCTCGGCTACCTCGTCGCCGAGGTGCTCGGCGAGGGCGGCGACGCCGTCGTGCTCGAGCCCGCCGACGCACGCCGCGCCGTACTGCACGCCGCGCAGCGGCTCAGCGCCACGCACGACACGACCACCACGAAGGCGGACGGGCCGACGCGGCGCAGGCGCGCCGCCGTCGCCTGAACCGACGGCCCGGCGGCGGCCGCAGCGCCGCCCGAACAGCGCCCCGCCGCGCGCTGAGAAGCACCAGCCGACCGCAGCGGAGCGACGACACGACTGCCGCCGTGCTCGCGCGCACGGCAGCTCCTCGACGACCAACCCCGGAAGGAAGACGACATGCAGACGACGCACACCCAGCAGACCGCCTATGAGACCAACCGCGCGCTCGTCAGCGCCTGGCGGCAGGACATCCAGCAGACCTTCGACGCGCGCCTGGCGCAGGGCTTCAGCCCGGCGGAGGCGCTGCGCAGCGTCGCCCAGCCGCTGCGCGCCGCCAACCGCGCGCGCGTGCTGCGTGACAGCTGCCTGCTGGAGACGACGTCATGGACGCGCTGACCGCGGCGCGGCCGGTAACCCAGATCACGACCCCCAGCACACCGGCTCCGAGCGCCAGACAGGACGGCGATAGCCGACGGCCGCGCCGCGAGCCGGTGCTGGCGATCAAGATCCGCGCCCAGGACGGCCGGATCGGCCTGCGCGGGCTGCCGGCCGAGCGCCACCGCCGGCTGCACCTCGGGCTGCTGCACGCCGCCAGCGACGGCTACGTCGAGGTCGCCGCGGGCCGGCGGCCGCCGGGCGGCAAGCTGGCGCTGACCAGCCGCCGCGACCGCGACGCGTTTCTGCCCGGCGGCGCGAGCGGCCAGATCGGCTGGCTGGAAGATCTGCTGGCGCACGCGGCGCGCCAGATCGCCGCCGGCAAGGAGGTCTGCGTCGCCCCCGCCGTGCGACGCGAGCGCGCCGCCACCAAGCGCGCCGTCAGCCACACGCGCTGGCTGTGGCTGGACGTCGACGGCGCCGACGGCCTGCCGGCGCTCAGGGCGCTGCTGCGCCGCAGGCCCGCGCACCTCGTCATTGAGTCGGCCGGCTCGGGCGGCGCGCACGCCTACTGGCGCCTGGAGGCGCCGCTGCAGGCCGGCGCCGACGAGCGACTGGCGTGGCTGACCGGGGAGGGCAGCGACGACGCGATCGAGCGCGCGCACGAACGGATCGTCTACGCGCTCGGCTACCGCTGGCAGCAGGGCCGCCCGATCGCGACGGTCGCCGACCCCAGCTGCCGCGACCGCTCGCGCGTGATGCGCCTGGCGGGGACGATCAACGGCAAGACCGGCGCGCACGCCCGGATCATCTGGGCCGACCTCGCACTGCGCCCGTGGACGCTGCGGGCGCTGATCGCCGACCTGCCCGCGCCGCCCGCACCCAGGCGATCACCGCGGCGCGCCGCGACAGCGAGCACCCACCGCGACCCGTACAAGCGGATCGCCCCCGCCGAGTACTTCAACCGGCTCGCCGGGATCGAGGTGCCCGATCACGGGCTCGTGTCATGCCCCAACCCGGCGCACAGCGACAGGACGCCGAGCTGCCACGTCGGCAGCAGTCCGGAGGAGGGCTGGCACTGCTTCGGCTGCGACGTCGGCGCCGGCGCGATCTATGACCTCGCGTCGCTGCTGTTGGGCGGACCGACCGGCAGATGGCTGCGCGGCAGCCAGTTCAGACAGGCCCGCGACCTCGTGCGCCGGACCTTCGGCGAGCCGTGAAGCAGGTCGCGAAAAGCCGCCGCGAGCGCGCGGCCGAGACGGCCCGTTCCAACCGGCGCGTGGCCGACAATCAGCAGCAACGAGAACCAGCGAACCCAACGGAAACGAGCGTGACCAGATGGCCACAAGCAACATCAACGTCGTCGTCCTGACCGGCAACCTGACCGCCGACCCCGAGCTGCGCAACCTGCCCAGCGGCACCAGCGTCTGCAAGCTGCGCGTCGCCTGCAACACGCGCCGCAAGGACGCCTCCGGACAGTGGGTCGACAAGCCCAACTACTTCGACGTCACCGTCTGGGGGGCGCAGGGCGAGAACTGCGCGCGCTACCTCGCCAAGGGCCGGCCGGTCGCGATCGACGGGCGCCTGGAGTGGCGCGAGTGGGACACCCCCGACGGCGCCAAGCGCCAGGCCGTCGAGATCGTCGCCAACAGCGTCCAGTTCCTCGGCGGCCGCGACGACAGCGCCGGCGCCGGCCAGCAGGGCGGCTCCAGCGCGCGCTCGGACATCGCGTATGACACCGCACGGCCCGCCGCCCCCGCGGCCGCCACGCCCGCCGCCACTGTCGCCGACGACGACATCCCATTCTGAGCCGATGCAGCTCAGCTCAGTCGACAGCGGCGACATCGTCCTCGTCGACAAGAAGGGACGGGTCTTTCACGCCGTTGTCGAGGCGATCGACGGCCAGCAGCTGAAGGTCGCCCCGATCGAGCGCCACAACACCTGGCGCACGGCGACCGCCAAGGAGATCATCGGGATCTGGCGCGCCAGCAAGGCCACGCGCACGCGCCGCGGCGACCCGGGGCGCAACGACACGAGCAGCGACGAGCAGGACGCGCCGATCCCCGCCTGAGCTCGCCACCCCGCCGGGCGGCAGCGGCGGCGCGCAGCCGAGGCCGACACGAAGCCGCCGCGCGGAACGGACCGCAGGGACGCGCCGCGATCACGCCGCGGCGAGCCGCACCGCAAGCAGCGATCACAGGGCGACGTACGCGGCATCACGCCGCGCACCCTGAAGACCAGACGCGGGGGCGTCGACGCGCCCGCGCGACGACCACGCTCGACGTACCGGCTGCCGCGCGGCGGCCGGCACGCGCGCGGTCGCACCACGACACGAGAGAAGGAGCACACGATGCACGACCCCGACAGCCGGCGCCACCGCGCGCTGGTCGCCGAGCGCCGCGCCCGCGGCGACGCCCTGTACGCCGACCGGCACCGCAGCGCCGCGACCGGCCAGCTGCGCCGCGCCACCAGCGAGCTCGCCGACACCCACGTCTACATCGGCCTCGAGCGCGAGCGAATCCGCCACGGCGGCGAGCTCACCGCCGGCCGCCTGCACGCCTTCGACCGGCTGCTAGACCACACCCGCCGGATCGGCGAGCAGCTCGCCGCCGCCACCCGCGAGATCTGCGACCCGAGCGTCGACTTCGACGCCGTCCGCGCCGAGCGCGCCGCCTACGGCGAGCGCACGTTCGGCGAGCGCTACCTGCAGCGCGACAACCTGCACGAGGCGCTCGAGGAAATCGCCGACGCGCAGATCTTCATCGCCCTGCACGCCGACCGCCTGCGCCACCGCGGCAGGCACGACGACGCCGTCCAGCAGCTCCTCGTCGACGCCAACGACGCCGTCGACGCGCTCGCGCAGGACGTCATGGCGCTGCAGGCCGCGCTGCGCCAGCCGGGCTGTGACCCGGCCGTAGAGGCGGTGGCGCCGTGAGCACCACGAGGCCACCGCAGGGCAGCGCGAACGACGATCCCCGGCGTCGGCCGGACGCCGCGCCGCCGGACGGCTGGTTCAGCGCGGTGACCAGCGCGACCGGACGGGTGCTGTCAGGCTGGGAGCTCGTCGGCGACGACGAGCTCGTCGCGCAGGCCAGGCAGACCGCCGCCTACGCGCAGCTGGCGCGGGCGTTCCCCCGCTGGCAGGGGCTCGCCGGGAAGCTGACCGTCGCGGCGCTGCGACGGATGGTCAACGGCCACCCGGTCGACCCCAACGACGCGCTGACGTGGCTGAGCGAGATCTCGCACGCCGCGTCGGTGCTGCGCCGCCACGACATCACGACCGTCGACGCGCACCGGCTGACCGCCGCCGCGCGCCAGGCGCTCACCGACGGGCAGCGCGACGCCGACCGGGCCGCCGGGATCGACTGGCAGACCCTGCACGACGACCCCAAGCACCTCGACGCGGCCGTCCGCGCGGCGAACGCGACGCTTGCGATCGACCTCGCGCACCCCGCGGTCTGGAAGTGGCCCGAGGACCAGCGCCGCGTGCTCGCCGACCGTGTCGGCGTCGACGCCGACGAGGCCGCCGACCTGTAGCGCTGGACGCTCGCGCACCCCGACGCCTTCGACGCCGGGCAGCTGCGCTGCTGGCGGATCGGGTCGCGCAGCTGGCTTGCGCTCGCCGGCGAGCAGAGCTCCGACGTCGACCGGCCCGTCGGCCTGTTCATCTGCCCGCACGCCAAGGGCGGCTGGGTGCTGGCGCCGTGCGTGTCGCTGGACATGATCCGGCTCGCCGCGGCACTGGGCGGCACGATCGGCCGCGACCTCAAGAGCGTGACCGTGCCGCTGCGCTCCGCGCCGGAGCTGCTGGCGCGGATCAACACCAACGTCCTGCACGCCGGCGACGTCGCGATGCTCGAGCAGAGCGCGAAAATCGCCGAGGCGCTCGAGGTCGTCTTCGGCCAGCGCGTCGCGGTCTGCCTGTCGGCCGACAAGCGCGACCGCTGGGGGCGCCTGCGCGCCAACCGCTGGAGCGGCGGCGCCGACGCCGCCGGAGCCGTCCAGCTGCAGGTCATGACGACGACGGTCAAGGGCTTCGCCGTCAACCGGGTCGGCAACGCCCGCCCGCAGCACCGCGACAGCCCCGACAGCACGTCCGTCGCGATGGAGCTCGGCGAGGCCGTCAACTGCGCGATCGAGCGCGGCCTGCCGCTGCTGCTCTCAAGCGAGGCCGCCGGCCTGCTGGACGGCACGATCCGCGTCGGCCGGATGAAGGGCCGGCCCGGGATGATCACGATCACGAGCTCCGACGGGCTGCAGGCCACGACGCAGGCCGTCAGCGTCGAGCAGGCCGTCGGCCGCCTACGCACCCTGCGCGACGGCGACGGCCGCCACGCGGTGATCCTCGACGCCGGCGCCAAGCAGGTGCTGCGCATGTTCCTCGCCAAGCCGCTGACCGACGACCCCGTGCTGCTCGGCCGCCAGCGCGAGGTCGGCGCGATGATGGCGGTCGGATCGGGCGTCAACGCCGCGCAGACCGGTAGCGGCAAGACCGTGATGACGTGCCGCGGCGCGATCTACCAGCGCGCCGCGACCGTGCCCGGCTGCCGCGTTCTACTGATCGCCGAGGGCCGGCTGCTGGGGCAGTGGCTGGACGCCATGCGCCACGGCGCGCCCGGCCGCGGGATGGCCGCGCTGGTGCCCAACGTACGCGTTCTGCGCGTCGATGAGCGCACCTCGATCGCCGGGCAGATCCGCGCCTTTCACCGCCAATGCGGCCGGCGGCCGGGCGTCGTGCTCGTCGCCAACAGCATCCTTGACCGCTTCCCCGGCGACCTGAAGGTCATCGACTGGCACCTGCTCGTCGCCGACGAAGCTGACCGCTACGTCAACACCCTGACCGCGGCGCACCAGGCGCTGCGAACGGTGCGGATGCAGGCGGTCGCCGACTGCTGGCTGCTGACGGCGACCCCGCGCGGGAAGTCCAGCGAGCACCTCGACGTGCTCGTCGGCCTCGCCGTCGGCGACGAGGGGATGATCGGCGAGCGGCTGAACACGCGCGAGGGCGGCGACCTGATGAGCGAGGTCAACGCCCACCGCGTCAGGTTGAACTACGGACCGCATCTCGTCCGCGTGACGCGCGCCGACATGAGGGACTGGATGCCCGACGTGCGCCCGGCGCAGCCGATCGTCGTCGAGGCCGACGGCGCGCTGCGCGAGCTGCTGGACGCGATCCGCGACGGCGGCCAGGACGCCTACCGCCAGCTGCTGCGCGTCCTCGCGCAGCTCAAGACGCTCGACAAGGGCTCAGAGCTGCACCGCCAGGCGCTCGCCGAGGTGTCGCGCTGCCAGGCGCAGGTGCTCGGCAACGTCGGCGTCTTCGTCGACGCCTCCGTCGATCCCGCCTCGTTGCTGCACTCCAAGGCCGCGCTCGCCCAGGCACTCGTCAGGCAGGGGCTCGTCGGCGCGGCGGCCCGCGGCGGCGGGGACGGGCAGCCGACGCTGCGCGGGGTCGTCGCGCAGGCGATCGCCGCGATCGCCGGCGACGAGCAGCTGCTCGTGTTCGCCGACCGCGTGCGCTGCCTGCACCAGCTCGCCGAAACGCTGAACGACCGCCACCACGTCGAGACGCACGTCGCCGACGGCAGCCTCAAGCCCGACGAGTTCGAAGCGCTCAAGCGCCGCTTCGTCGCCGGCGCGTTTGCGGTGCTGTGCCTCAGCAAGGTCGGCCAGCAGGGCCACGACCTCCAGAATGCCGGCAGCCTCGTACAACTCGATTTGCCGTGGACCCCGACCGGCCTGGAGCAGCGCGTCGGGCGCGCCGCCCGGCCCGGCAACGCCCGCGGCTACGTGCAGACGTTCATCCCCTACATCAAGGGCGGCGGCGTCGAGCACATCGTCAAGATCCTCGCCGGCCGCGGCGGCGAGCACCACCTGCTGCTCGACAGCTACGAAGGGCTCAGCGCACGAGAGTCGACGATCGCCACGCAGCTGGGCGCGATCACCACGCAGGTCGCCGACAGCAAGCAGGACGCCGGCTACGCCGGCACCGCCGCCCGGCTGCGCGTCGCCGCCGCCGTCTTCGGCGCCCACTGAGCCCCGCAATAGGTCTGGTGTGGATCGCGCGGCGCGCGTACGTGTCGCCATCGCCGAGATCGCGATCACGCCGGCCGCGGAGCGCCGCCTACGACGGCACGATCGACGGCGAGAGCCGCCATCGCGTGAGCGTGCCCGCTCGCTTCGGCGACGAGGATCTCGAGCGCGTCGTGCGCGCATCGGTTGAGTTGTGCTCGAACGCGAGCCCGCCTCCGCGATCCTGCCCGAGTTCTCGCTCGACGTGATCGGACGCTACTTCCCCGAATACGAGGACGAGCTGCCGCGCCGGCTGGGCTGACGGCTCAGCCGGTGGCAGCTTCGAGGCACAGCACGCCGTCATCTCCAACGGTCGCGGCGTGCTCGGTGCCGGGATCGACGTCGAGCCGGTCGCCGGGCTGCAGCGCGAAGTCGCCGTCGCGCGTATGGAAGACGATGCTGCCCGTCACGCAGTAGAGCACCTTCGTATAGGCGTGCGTATGCCAGTCATAGCGCTCGCCCGGACCGTTGCCCCAGGCGTACGGGCGCAGGCCCTCGGCCGCGTAGCGGGCCTCGATCCGCTCGCGGTCAGGTGGCTGAACGTCGGCCTTGGCGATGCGCGCTGCCATCGCCCCGCAGCGTAGCCGCGCGCGTCAGGTCTCGCCGCGCCGCGCGAGGGCGCCGCGTCCATGTAACGCGGGCGGACACACACCTCCAGCGCCACGTTCGTGGCGACGGTGAGACCGCGCTGTCCGCATGAGCGAGATCCGCGCGGCCCGAGCGCGTCGAGGCGTTCACGGCGGCAACGGGTGGACCCGGGGCAGGCGACGCGGCCGGCCCTCGTGCGCCCGCGCACACCGCGGACGCGCAGCAGACGCGAGCTCGTCGACGGCGCGGGGCCGACCCGCGCCCACGGCGCCGCAAGCGAGAAACGTCACCACAACCTAAGGAGGTCAGATGCCCGGTGCATTGACCGCAGGTCTGGACAAGATCAACGCCGTCGCCGCCGAAGGCGGCCTCGACGCCGCCGCCAGCGAGGAGCTCGCGCTCGATCTCGACGCCGGCGAGCCGGTGATGGTGCCCGACATGATCGACGCGGACGGGCAGATTCGCTGCAAGGCGATCTACCCGCCCAAGCTGCACGGAAGCCCGGTGCACGAGGTGGCCGGCCAGCTGCTGGACATGCAGTCCCCGGAGAGGTCGCGCTTTCTGAAGCTGACCGGCCCACCCGGGACCGGCAAGTCGCGGATCGGCAGGCTTCTGGCCTACCACCTGTGGACGTCGCGCGGCAGGGCCGTCGAGGTCCGCCACGGGCGACCGTTCTACGGCTTCGTCGAGATGCAGCCCGGCCCCTCCAGCGACGAGTTCTTCTTTCGCTACGACTACGTCCCCGCCGAGTCGGGCGGTGACGTGCGGCTCGTCGACTCGCTGTTCGTGCAGGCGATGCGACACGGCTGGATCGTGATGCTCGACGAGGTCAACACCGCCCGCGACGTCGCGCTGCTGAGCATCAACTCGACACTCGACGGGAGGGTCGCGCTTCACCTGCCGGCAACCGGTGAGACCGTGATCGCGCAACCGGGCTTCGCGGTCTTGCTCAGCTACAACGCCGGCCTGCTGGGCGCCACCGACCTGCCAGATGCGTGGCACTCGCGGTTTCCCGCGACGATCGAGGTAACCAGCAACTGGGCGGCGCTGGTCAAGCTCGGGGCGCCCGAGCAGCTGATCCGGGCCGCGATGGCCCTCGACGGCCGGCGCTTCGCCGGCGACGACGGCCTGGGCTGGACGCCGCAGTTTCGCGACATCGAGGGCCTCGCGGACATGATCGACCGCTGTGGCGAGCGGACCGCGATCGCCCTGTTCGTCAGCAACCTCGCCGAGCGCGTCACCGCCGGGCAGATCCAGCCCGCCGAGCTGGCCGCGACGATGCGGATGCTCGACGAGGCCGGCTACGCGCACCTCAAGGTGCGCGCGACGAGCCGGATCGCGAACGTCGACGGCTACCCGCGCGCGACGACGCGATGAGCCCGCCCGTCACAGGCGAGTTCGCACGACAGGTCGCGCGGGCGTCAGCGCTGCGCGGCCGCCAGGACCCCGTCTACCAGCTGCTGTCCGATCACTACACCGAGATGCTGCAGCGCCTGTACCCGGTCTGGGCGCTCGTCGGGCCCGGCCTCGCCGACCCCGCGCACATCGAGATCCACAGCCGCACCGTGATGCTCGACTCCGACCGGCTGCTCGGCGACCGCGCCGCGATCGTCACCGCGACGCTTCAGCCGTGGCGGATCCTCGTCAGCCTCGGCGCCGCGATCCACGAGGTCTTCCACGCCGCACACACCAAGCCCTGGATCGCCGAGGCCGACATCGCGCAGGGCGAGCACCCCGACCCGACCGTGCGCCAGCTCGTCGCAGACCGCCGGCTGCTCGAGGAGCCGCGGATGGAGGCGCACGGGATCCGCGACCACGCGGCGGCGACGGCGCGCGGGCGCTTCGTGCGCAAGGCGCTGCGCGCCGCCGTCGCCGACGTGATCGGCCCCGCGCTGACAGAGGCGATCGCGCTGAGCGCGGTGGCCGGCCAGCCCGTCAGCCGCGACCTGTGCGCCACCGCGATGACCTACCTGCAGGGCCGCACGCACTGCGACACCGTCGACGCCGCCGTCCTGGCGCCGCTTCGGCCGATCTGGGAGCGGGTGCTGGGCAGCGCTGATGTCAGGGCACTGGATGACCTGTACGCGCGGCTCGTGTGGGTCGACGACGGCGACCTCGATGCGCTGAACCTGTTCGCGCGCGAGTACCGCGCGATCGTCGGGGC
>DASZOA010000507.1:0-1525 GCA_035551055.1 Solirubrobacteraceae bacterium | reverse complement strand
TCTGTTCACGGTCTGGAACGAGCCCAACCACCCCGGCTTCCTGCAGCCCCAGTGGCGCCGCGAGGGCGGTCGGTACGTTCCGCACTCGCCGCACCTGTACCGCGCGCTGGTGCGCGCCGCCTACCCGGCGATCAAGCGTGGCGCGCCCGACAGCCGCGTGCTGATCGGCGCAACCGCGTCGATGGGGTCCAGCACGGCCGGCAGAAGCGGGGTCCCGCCGCTGCTGTTCCTGCGCGCCTTAGCGTGTGTCGACAAGCGCCTGCGCCCGGTGCGCAGCGGGTCCTGCGCGAACTTCGAGCGGATCCCCGGAGACGGATGGTCACACCACCCGTACTCGCTGCGAACGGTGCCCGACGCGCTCCCGCGAGACACGGACAAGCTGCCCGTCGCCGCGACCGGACGCCTGATGAGCACGCTGCGGCGACTCGTTGCCGGCGGACAGCTGGCAGCGGCCAACGCGACGGTGTACATGACCGAGTACGGCTGCGCCTGCTGGAGGCCGGTCTTGATTTCGTCTTCGCTGCCGTGCAGGAACAGGGCGTCGTCTTGAACGACGGTCTCGGGCGCGCGGCGCGCATGAGCAGCGGGCACCCCGAGCAAGATCGTCAGGGCAAGGCACAGCAGGATCGTTTGGAGCGCGGTCACGGGGTTCTCCAGTCACGTCGGGCGTCAGGACAGGTGGGATCGGTCGTTGCGCCCGGCGGGCGGGTGCTGCACCGCGTCGCGCGCGACCGTCAGCGCCGCGCGCAGCGCGTCGCGTGTCGCACTTGCGCGCGTGCGGCCGGCTTCGAGCGCCCGCCGGTCACGCCGCGAGATGCTCGAAGGCGCCTCGTCAAGCGCCGCGATCAGCGCGTCCTGCGCGGCCACCGCGGCCGAGAGGGCGTCGATCAGATCCGCGATCGACCCGGCCGAGCGCGCGCTGGCGCGCTCCAGGGCCACGTCCTCCTGCAGGCGGGACAGGCGCCGCAACGTCCGCAGGGCGTGCGCGCGCAGGCGGCCGTGGGTGCGCCTCGCTAGCGCCGCGCTGTCGTGCGCGACCTTCGATGCCGCCTGGATGAAGATCGCCCCCGCGGTCGAGCTCGCCGGCTCGTGGTCGCTGAGCACGCGGGCCGTCAGGGCATGCGAGTAGGCCAGGCGCCGAAGCGCGCGCGCCAGCAGCCGGTGGGCGCGCCGCGGGCGGCGCGCGGTGAGCGCCGCGTGGCTGTCGAGCGCGGCATGATGCGCCAGCTGCACCGCCGCCTGCACCGATGCCGGCTCGTCGCCGGCGGCGCCCGAACGGCCGGCGAGCGAGGCGGCCGCACACGTCGCGACGGCGACTGCGCAGGTACGTGGGGGCAACATTCAAGTCTCCTGAGTCAGCGGGTGGTCCCGTGGCGAGCCCCCTGGTGGGACTCTCAGATGCAGGACTGGCGGACCGCGGGTTCTCGTGGTGGTCTGGACGAACCGACGCTCTTTACGCCGTGCGCTCAAGCGCCGGCAACACGCAGCCGCACGTAGCTCCGCTCCAGGCTGACTGATCAAGGCG
>DASZOA010000506.1:0-18318 GCA_035551055.1 Solirubrobacteraceae bacterium | reverse complement strand
CGCAGCGGTCCGCGGCTGGTCGCCGTGCGGCGCGCCATCGCTCTCGTGCCGCTCCCGCGTCAAGCGCTCGCCGGCACGAACTGATCGTAGAAGCGCAGGCGCGTCGCGAGCACCTGCTGCTCGGCGCGGGCGAACTGCTCGATCGCGCCGTCGGCTTCCCCGAGCAGGCGCGCCAGGCACCAGCCGAGGCGCCCCGAATGGGTGTCCGACGCTTCCGATGCCGTCGACAGCGGCTCGCGGCCGTCGTGGTGATGATGGGGGTGGTAGAAGCGCGACGGGACGCCGATGGCGCCGAAGCGCCCGCCGATGCGCCGCCAGAACTCGCCGTACTCGACCGAGACGAGCACCTCGCCCCAGAAGCGCAGGATCGTCAGGACCGGCACGTCGCCGTCCGCCGCGGCCGCGTCGAGCATGAGCGCGAGCGTCTCCTCGACGACCCGCGCGGTCACGGCCGTCGGCCGCGCGGCGAGGATCTGCTCGCGCGTGGCGCCCAGCGCGAGCAGATCGCCGACGAGGTCCTCGCGATGCGACGGTGTGTTGCCCGTCGCGTCGGGATACTCCTCGCGCAGGATCTCGCGCACGAGCGCGAGCGCGGCCGGGTCGGTCAGGCCGTCGATCCCGATGTCGTAGACGACCGGGAACAGCAGCGACAGGAAGCGTCTCTGCAGGAGGACCTCGAGCAGATCGCCCAGCGCGATCCGCTCGACGTCGCGGAACAGCTCGTGCGCGGTGAAGCGCCTGAGCAGCTCGGCTTCGGACTCGCCCGCGCTCAGGACGCGATGCCGAACCGCCGACCCATCTCCTCCAGCTCCGTCTGCCATCGCTCCAAGTCCTCGAATTCCTGCCCCGTCTCCCAGAGCGTCACGAGCTCGCCGAACACGAGCCGGCCCATCAGCGAGTCCTGCCCGGAAACCTCGATCTGCGGGGACTTGACGGCGAGCTGACCGTGCAGGAAGACGCTGAAGAACGCCCGGTCGTCGACGCCGTAGACGGAGATCGACGGAAGCGAATTGTAGAGCCGGACCCGCAGGCGGCGGCGACCGTCGTCGTCGACCGTCCGGGCGATCGCCGCCAGCACCTCCCGGCAGTGGCGCACCCCGGGCCGCACGCGCTCCTCGCGGACGCGCCCCGGCATGGGAGCCTGCAGCGCCCGGCTTCGCAACTGCGCGATCTGCGAGTCGGGATACAGCATGAGGATCGACACGTAGGTGCCGCGGGCGAGCGCATCGACGAGCGCGTCGTCCAGGATGTTCAGCTCCGGAATCCAGGTGTTGAGGATGACGATCTCGTCGGCATCCGCCATGTAGTCGACGAGCAGGTGGTAGTCGAGGTTCTTGTGCACACGGACGATCCCGGCATGCGCATCTGAGTCGTTGGACGGCGCCACGGGCCGCGCATCGGACGCAGCGACGCCAGGGGCGGCAACCCGCTCGGTCGCGGTCGTCACCGGTGCCGCCGCTGCGAGGCGGTCCTCGTGGTCGAATGCGATGAAGCGCCGCGCGCACTCGGCCAGCAGGCGCGGCTCCTGGCGGCGGCCGAAGTCGCTGGCGGCGTTGACGAGGTGCGCCGCGGCCTTGTGGTAGCGCGTCGTCAGCGACTGCGGCTCGCCGTCGCCGTCCTCCCAGGTCAGCAGCTCGCGGATCGCGCGGCAGTCGCGGCCGCCCGGCAGCCGGTCGAGGTACTCCGGGACGAGCTTGTGCAGGATGAAGTGCACGCGCGCCGAGTCGTCGAGCAGGTCCGCGCTCGCCACGCGGTGCAGCGCCGAGAGCGCCGGCAGCGCACCCTCGAGGCCTTCGGGATCGCGACCTGCGAGGCGGATGACCTGCCTGAGCTCGACGGCCAGGTCGCGGGAGCGCGTGCTCATCGGCGTCACCGTAGCGTCGGCCGGCTGTCCGATCAATGTCGGACGTGACGCCCTGATCACCCGGAGCGTCGCGGCACGGTCGCAAGAAAGCGGGGTGTGAGGCGTAGCGCGTGCGCCGCGCGATCTCGATTCTCGAGCGGCGTCACGAGAAGTGCCTACCTACTCACATCCCGGAGGTGAACGATGAACTCGATGATGGCTCAAACCACCTGGGGGATCGGTGGACCGCAGTTTCTGTCAGCCTACGCCGCGGTCTGCGCCGCCGCGGGGCTGTGGGTCTGGCAGCAGTGGCGGGCCGTCCGCGGGCCGCGGCGCGAGGACGGCGACGCCGAGCTGCCCGACCTCGGCGTCTACGAGCTCGCGATGCTCGGCGGCGGCGCACAGCTGGCGATCACCAGCGCCGCGACGCAGCTGCACCGCGACGGGCTCATGAAGTCCGGTCTCGGCGACGCGGGTGGGCTGGAGGCCTGTGCCGAGCTCGATGCGACGGCCGACCCCGTCGAGCGCGCCGTGCTGGAGACCGTCAGCAACGAGCCGGGGATCGGCGCGGAGGCGCTGCACGCGCGCGTGGAGCACAGCGACGCGCTGGAGTCCATGAGAGCCGAGCTGATCGACGCCGGGCTGCTCCTGCCGGACGACCGCGTACGGCGGCTCAAGCGCCGCATCCTGTCGCTTGGCGCGCTGCTGGCGCTGTTGGGGGTCGTCCGGATCGTCGCCGGGGTCGTCGCCGGCGCCGCGATCGGCTGGCTCGCGCTGATGGTCGTGGCGGTCGTCGCCGCAACGATCTGGCTCGCCGGCCGCGCCCCGCGGACGACGGCGGAGGGTGCCGCGAAGCTCGCACGCTGGCGCGACGCGCACGACGACCTGCGGCGCAACCCGGTCGGCGGCGAGTGCGCACTGGCCGCGGCGCTGTTCGGCGGCGCGGCGCTGTGGCTTGCGGCACCCGAGATCGCCTCGGCCCTCGGCGTCGAGCGCGAGGGGGCGCCGTCTTCGGGCGGCGGCGGCGGCGGAGGCTGCGGCTCGGGCTGCGGCGGGTGCGGCGGCTGCGGAGGATGACCATGAACGACACGCACGTGACCTGGCAGCTCGGGCGGGGCGTCGGTTGGCGGCCGCAGCTCGACGGCGCGATCGCCCGCGCTCGGGGGCTGGGCTTCATCGAGGTGATCGCGGAGGCGATCGGCGAGCACGGACTGCCGGCCGGCGTCGCCGCGGCGCGGCAGCGGGGACTGCAGGTCGTCCCGCACGGCGTCAGCCTGTCGCTCGGCGGCGCCGAGCGACCGGACCGGCGGCGGCTCGGGCACCTGGCGTCCGTCGCCGAGCGCGTCGAGGCCCCGCTCGTCAGCGAGCACATCGCGTTCGTGCGTGCCGGCGGCCGCGAGTCGGGCCACCTGCTCCCGGTCCCGCGCACGCGCGAGGCGCTCGAGATCCTCGCCGAGAACGTGGCGCTCGCGCAGGAGGCGCTGCCGGTGCCGCTGGCGCTCGAGCACGTCGCGGCGCTCGTGCAGTGGCCGGGCGCCGAGATGGACGAGGCGACGTTCGTGCGCGAGCTCGTCGAGCGGACCGGTGCGCTGCTGCTGCTCGACGTCTCCAACCTCTTCGCGAACGCCCACAACCACGGCTATGACGCACGCGACGCGCTCGAGCGCCTTCCGCTCGAGCGGATCGCCTACGTCCACGTTGGCGGCGGGCGCTTCCGCGCCGGCGTCTACCACGACACCCACGCCGATCCGGTCGTCGCGGGGGTGCTGCGACTCGTCGAGGAGCTCCTCGCGCTGACCGACGTGCCCGGCGTGCTGCTCGAGCGCGACGACGACTTCCCGCCGGAGGCCGCGCTCGCCGCGGAGCTGCGGGCGATTGCCCACGCCGCGCGCCGGGGGCGCGAGCGCCGTGTCCGCGGATGACCGGTCGTCGTACGCCGCGCGCCAGGCGCAGCTGCTCGACGCGCTCCTGCGCGGTGGCGCGCCTCCGGCCGGATTCGCCGCAGCCGAGGCCGACGCGGCGGGACGGTCGCTGCGACGCAAGCGCGACCGTGCGGTCGCGCGGGCGTGGCCGGCGCTCGCGCTGCAGCTCGGCGAGGAGTACGAGGCTCGCTTCGACGCCTTCGCGCGCGTCGTGGACGCGCCCGCGTCCGGCGACCCGCTCGCCGACGGGCTGGCGTTCGCGCGCTCGCTCGGCCGCGACGTGCGCCTCGGCGACGACGCGCGCGCCGAGCTGCTGCTGGCGCGCGCGGCGATCCGCCGGCGCGGGCTCTTCGTGCGCGCGGCCTGGCTGCGCGGTCGCCGCCCGCGGCTGCTGGTGGTCGCGCGCCTGCCGCGCGCCGGGCCGCTGCACGTCAGCGTCCCGGCCGGCGCGCGCGGCCGCGACGGCGGCGGCGCGAGCTGCTAGACCACGGCGATGCGCCGCCTGAACCTCTCCAACGCCAGCTTCACCTATGACCCCGACGACCCGGAGGGCTTTCGCTCCGGGATGGACCGCGTCGGCCCGCAGCTCGGCGCCGAGCGGACCGGAGCCAGCGTCTACGAGCTCCCGCCGCGGCAGGCGCTGTGCCCCTACCACTACGAGTACGGCGAGGAGGAGTGGCTGCTCGTCCTTGCCGGCCGCCCGTCGGTCCGTGACCCCGAGGGCACCCATCCGCTCGAGCCCGGCGACCTCGTCTTCTTCGCGCGCGGGGCGCGCGGGGCGCACCAGGTCCGCAACGACGGCGACGAGACGGCGCGGGTGCTGATGTGGTCGGACGTCGTCCTGCCGACCGCGACCGTCTACCCCGACAGCGACAAGGTCGCGATCTGGACCGGCAACCGCGAGGACGACGTCATCGTGCCGCGCTCGAGCGCGGTCGGCTACTGGCACGGCGAGCGCGGCTGAGCGGGTTCGAGTCCGCTCGCCGCAAGCGGCGCCGCGTGCCAGGCTCGGCGGGCCATGCCCGGCCTGCGACAGCTCCTGCGCATCCTGCGTCACCGCGACTTCCGCCTGCTCTGGCTCGCCAACTCCGCGAGCGTCGTCGGCGACCGCATCGTCACCGTCGCGCTTGCGCTCTTCGTCGTCGAGCTGACCGGCAGCGCGACCGACCTCGGCCTCGTGCTCGCCGCCTACGGCCTGCCGCTGATCGGCTTTCTGCTCGTCGGCGGCGTCGTCGCCGACCGCCTGCCGCGCCACCTCGTCGTCGTCGCCAGCGACCTGCTGCGCTTCGCGCTGCACGCGCTGCTTGCGCTGCTCATCCTCGCCGGCGCGGTGCGCATCTGGCAGCTCGTCGCGATCGGCGTGCTGTTCGGCACCGCGGAGGCGTTCTATCGTCCCGCGGCGACCGGGCTGCTGCCCCAGACCGTCCCCGAGGACGAGATCCAGGAGGCCAACGCGGTCACGGCGATGTTCGCCAACGTCGCCGAGCTCTGCGGCCCGGCGCTGGCGACCGTGCTCGTGCTCGGCGTCAGCCCGGCGGCGGCGTTCGGCCTGGACGCGCTCACCTTCCTCGTCAGCGCGGTGCTGCTCGTGCGCGTCCGCCCGCGCGAGCGCGGCGAGCCCGTGACGCCGGGCGAGGCGTCGGTCTGGCGCGACGTGCGCGCCGGCTTTCAGGAGGTGCGCTCGCGCTCGTGGGTCTGGGCGACGCTGGCGGCGTTCTGCGTCGCGCTGTTCTGCGCGCTGGCGCCGCTGTTCGTCGTCGGGCCGCTCGTCGCGCGCGAGCGGTACGGCGACATCGCGGTGTACGGCTACGTCCTCGCCGCCTTCGGCGCCGGGACGGTCGCCGGCTCGCTGGCGGCGCTGCGCTGGCGACCGCGCTATCCGATGCGCCAGGCGATGACGTGCATCCTGCCGTGGCCGGTCGCGATCGGGCTGTACGCCGTGGGCGCGCCGCTCGCCGCGGTGATCCCCGCGGTCGCCGTCGCCGGCAGCGGCGTGGCGCTGTTCGACGTGTGGTGGCTCACCGCGCGCGCCGAGCGCATCCCGCCGGACAAGCTCTCCCGTGTGACGTCCTACGACTGGACGGTGTCGCTGGGCCTCGTCCCGCTGGGCTATGTGCTGGCCGGCCCCGCGGCCGAAGCGCTCGGGGCGACCGAGGTGCTGCTCGGCGGCGCCGTCGGCGCGTTCGTCGTGCTGGCGCTCGGGCTGCTGCCGCGCGAGACGCGGATGCTCGAGCGCCGCGCTGCGGCGCCGGCGTTCGCGCTCGCCGAGCCGCGGCCGGGCGTGCCGCTCGCCTGACGGCTACGCCGTCGCGGCGCGCTTCTTGCCGCGCCGCTCGAGCCTGCGCTGCTCGCGCACGCGCTGCAGCACGCCCTTGCGGCCGAGCGTCTCCAGCCCGGAGTACAGCACCTTGATCTCGCCGAAGATCTCCTCGGCGACCGCCATCTGCTGGTGTCGCGTCGGGTCGTCGACGCGCTCGTAGCGGATCGGGTCGCCGAACTGGATCGTGACCTTCGGAAACTCGAAGCGACGCCAGTTGCGCACCTTCGCCGACCCGTGGATCGCCACCGGGACGATCGGCGCGCCGGACTCGAGCGCGAGGCGGCCGATGCCGGGCTTGGGCCGCTCCGAGAGGCGGCCGTCGCGCGACCGCCCGCCCTCGCAGTACATCGCCACGCAGCCGCCGCGCTCGAGGATCGCGCGCGCCGTGATGAACGCCTCCTCGTCGCGGTGGCCGCGCCGCACCGGAAAGACGCCGCCGTGCGAGTAGACGTACTGCAGCGGCGGCTGGAAGAGCTGCGACTTGGCCATGAAGCGCACCTTGCGGCGGATGAAGGCGCCGAGGAAGAAGTGGTCCATGAACGAGCCGTGGTTGGGCGCGAGGATGACCGGGCCGCTCTGCGGGACCTTCTCGCTGGAGATCGTCCGCGCGCGGAAGAACGTCAGCGACCACAGCGTGGTGAGCACGCGCACGACCTCGTAGGCGAGGTCCGGCTCCTTCGTGCGCGAGCGCTCGTGGAACGGCGCGAAGTGCTCGGCCGGGCGCTCGTCGCGCACCCCGGTGCCCATCGCCGCGAGCTGCTCTGAGCGCTTCAACCTCGCCATGGAGGAACCTTACCCGCGCGCCCAGCCCCCGGAGCGCTCCACGGCGCGCCGCCACTGCTCGAAGAGCGCCGCGCGCTCGTCGGCCCCGATGCGCGGCTCGTAGCGCGCGCGCTCGCCCTCGCGGCGCGCGACGTCGTCCTGCGTCCAGGCGCCGGCGGCGACGCCTGCCAGCAGCGCCGCGCCGAGCGCCGTCGTCTCGGCGAGCTCGGCGACGGCGACGGGGACGCCGAGCATGTCGGCCTGAAACTGCATGAGCCAGCCGTTGGCCGTCGCCCCGCCGTCGGCGCGCCGCTCCTCGAGCTCGCGCCCCGACGCCGCCTCCATCGCGCGCACCGCATCGGCGGTCTGATATGCGATCGACTCGAGCGTCGCGCGCGCGAGGTGGGCGCGCGTGCTGCCGCGCGTGAGCCCGACGATCGTGCCGCGCGCGTACGGATCCCAGTGCGGCGAGCCCAGGCCGGTCAGCGCCGGGACGAAGTAGACGCCGTCGTTTGCCTGAAGCGACGCGGCGAGCGCCTCGGTCTCGGCGGCGGACCGGATGATGCCCAGGCCGTCGCGCAGCCACTGGACGGCGGCGCCGGTCACGAAGATCGCGGCCTCCAGCGCGTAGATCGTGCGCTGGGTGGGTGGGGATCCAATCCCCCAGGCGACGGTCGCGAGCAGCCCGGGCGGCGCGGTCGGGACGCTCTCGCCGGAGTTCAGCAGGACGAACGAGCCGGTGCCGTACGTGTTCTTGCCGAGGCCGGGGTCGAGGCAGCCCTGACCGTACAGCGCCGCCTGCTGATCGCCGGCGATCCCGGCCACCGGCACACCGTCGTGAGCGCTGCCGAGCGCGGCGTCGCGCACGACGCCGAACTCGCCGATGCTCGGCAGCACCTCGGGCAGCGCGGCGCGCGGGACGTCGCCGAACAGCGCGAGCAGGTCGTCGTCCCAGTCGCCGCGGTGGATGTCGTAGAGCATCGTGCGCGACGCGTTCGTCACGTCGGTGCGGCGCTCGCCGGTCAGCTTGAAGACCAGCCAGGCGTCGATCGTGCCGAAGACCGCGCGGCCGTCGCGCGCGCGCTCGCGCAGCCCGTCGACGTTGCGCAGCAGCCACTCGATCTTCGTCGCGCTGAAGTACGGGTCCAGGACCAGCCCGCTGCGCGTGCGCACGAGCGCCTCGTGGCCGGCGTCGCGCAGCTCGTCGCAGCGCTCGGCGGTGCGGCGGTCCTGCCAGACGAGCGCGCGGTGCAGCGGCTCGCCGGTGCCCGGATCCCAGACGCAGACGGTCTCGCGCTGGTTGGTGATGCCGATCGCCTGCAGGTCGCCGGGGCCGACGCCGGCCTCGTCGAGCGCCTCGAGCGCGACCGCGCGGGTCGTGTCCCAGATCTCGGCGGCGTCGTGCTCGACCCAGCCGGGCCGCGGGAAGTGCTGGCCGAACTCGCGGTAGGCGCGGCCGGCGAGCTGCGCGGCCGGGTCGAAGACGAGGCAGGTCGTCCCGGTCGTGCCCTGGTCGATGGCGAGGATCACGACTCGGGACGCTACTCGCGCCGGGGCTGCGGGCGCACGAGGACCGGCCGGGACCAGGAGGATGGACGGTCCCGGCCATGCCCTCGGGGGTCGGCGGGCCGGCGCGGGCATGCTCGCGCCGTCCGCCTGTCGCCGCCGGCGACGGGGACGCGCCGGCGGTGATCCGTCCAAGCTAGGCGCCGCATCCGGCGCGAGCAATGGACCCTCGTCCAAACTCCCCGGCTCGCGACTCGCCCGCCCGTCGAGTGCGACGGACTCAGCGGCGGCTCGCGTAGACGGCGAGGAAGTCCGCGAGCTGGCGGCCCCGGTGCAGGAAGCCGCGCAGCGTGCGCCCGCTGGCGCGATGGGCGAGGTCGAGCGCGATCTCCTCGATTCGAAAGCCGGCGCGCGCGGCGTCGACGGTCATGCCGATCTCCATGCCGAAGCGCGGCGCGAACGGGACGACCGTCGCGAACGCCGGCCCGCTGAGCGCGCGCTGGCCGGAGATCGGCGCGCGCATGTCGAGGCCGGTCAGCCTGCGGATCGCCTTGTGCGCGAAGCCGACGGCAACGCCGAAGCCGCCGCCGACGCGGCTGGCGAAGACGGCGATCGCGACGTCGCAGCGGCCGGCGCGGACCGCCTCGGCGAGCGCCGGCAGCTGCGCCGCGCTGGCGGCGAGGTCGCCGTCGACGAGGACAAAGACCGGCGGATCGGGCTCGAGCGCCCGGCTCAGGACGCGCCGCGCCGCGAGCGTCGCCGCACCGCCCTTGCCGATCGAGCGCTCGCTGCGCACGACCTCGGCGCCGCCGCGCTCGGCGACCTGCGCGGTGCCGTCGGTCGACCCGTCGTCGGCGACGATCACGCGCGCGGAGGGAAACGCGGTCCGCAGCGCGGCCAGCGTCTCGCCGAGCCGGTCGGCCTCGTCGTGCGCGGTGACGATCACGATCGTGTCGGCGTCCATGGCGGCGGCTACTCTGGCAGACGCTGCCGCCCCGGATGCCGCAACGAGGAGGAGCCGTGGTTGAAGTCGAGGCCCACATCACGGGCATCGTGTGGAAGATCGAGTGCAAGGTCGGAGACCAGGTCGAGGAGGGCGACACGGTCGTCACGCTCGAGTCGATGAAGATGGAGATGCCCGTCGAGGCGGAGGACCCGGGCGTCGTAAAGGAGATCCTCTGCGAGGAGGGTCAGCCGGTCGACGAGGGCGACACACTCGTCATCCTCGAGTGAGCGATCGAGGACGCGCGAACGCAGCATAGAGCTGCGGCTAAGCGCGCCGGCGGCCGGTACGTTTTCCCCTCTATGCCGGGGGAGTTGCTGATCGATCGACCGGGCGACGGCATCCTGCGGCTGGCGATCTCCAACCCGGCCAAGCGCAACGCGCTCGATCGCGAGATCCTCGACGCGATCGCCGAGCAGCTGGCCTCGCTCGCGGACGTGCGCTGCGTGATCCTGACCGGGCGCGACGGGATGTTCTCGTCGGGCTACGACATCGGCGAGCTGTCCTCCGAGACCTTCCCCGAGCAGGCCGAGAAGCTCGTCGCGCACCCGTTCTGCAACGCGTTCGCCGCGCTCGACGCGGTCGACGTGCCGACGCTGGCGGTGCTCACGGGATCGGCGATCGGCGGCGGCCTCGAGCTCGCGCTGGCCTGCGACCTGCGCCTGGCCGGCGACCAGATCAGGCTCGGCATGCCGCCCGCCAAGCTCGGGCTGGTCTACTCGCACACCGGCCTGCGCCGCTTCGTCGACGCGATCGGCGAGCCGCGCACGCGCGAGCTGTTCCTGCTGGGGCGCTACGTCGACGCGCGCACCGCGGCGTCCTGGGGCCTGGTCAACTGGGTCGTCGAGCGAGACGAGCTCGAGACCAACGCGCTCGAGCTCGCGACCCAGCTCGCGGGCAACTCCCCGCTGTCGATGGCCGGCAACAAGCGCGTCCTGCGCGAGCTGCTGCACGCCGAGGGCGCGCTCGACCCCGACGTCGAGCGCGAGCTGCTCGCGCTGCGCGCGTCGAGCTTCCAGTCGCGCGACCTGCTCGAGGGCGTGTCGGCGTTCACGCAGAAGCGCACGCCGAGCTGGAAGGGGCGCTGACGGCCGGAGCCGGTCGCGGCCACCGGCGCCGGGCTGCGAGCATCCGTGGCGTGAAGCTCGTCACCTGGAACGTCAACTCGCTCAAGGCGCGACTGCCGCGGGTGGTCGAGTTCCTCAGCGAGCACGCGCCCGACGTCCTGTGCATGCAGGAGACCAAGTGCGAGCGCGGGGCCTTCCCGGTCGACGAGCTCGCCGCGGCGGGCTACCGCGCCGTGCATCACTCCGCCGGGCGCTGGGCGGGCGTCGCGATCGCCGTGCGCGACGGGCTGGAGCTCGACGACCCCGTCAGCGGCCTCCCCGGCGAGCTGCGCGACGACGAGGCGCGCTGGATCGAGGCGACCGTCGGCGACCTGCGCGTCGTCAGCACCTATGTGCCCAACGGCCGCGCGGTCGGCTCGGAGACCTTCGCCGAGAAGCTCGCGTTCCTCGACGCGGCCGTCGCGCGCGCGGGGGCGCTGCAGGCCGAGGGCGCGCCGCGCGTGATCGCCGGCGACTTCAACGTCGCTCCGTCCGACCTCGACGTCTACGACCCGCAGGCGTTCGTCGGCTCGACCCATGTCACGCCGCAGGAGCGCGCCCGGATCCGGGCGCTGCTCGACGCCGGCGGGCTCGTCGACGCCTACCGCGCGCTGCACCCCGACGAGGTCGGCTTCACGTGGTGGGACTACCGGCAGGGCCACTTCCATCGCAAGATGGGGCTGCGGATCGACCTCGTGCTCGTGTCCGACGCGCTCGCGCGCCGGCTCGAGCGCTGCGGCATCGAGCGCAGCTACCGCAAGGGGTCCAAGCCGTCCGACCATGCGCCGCTCGTGGCGGAGCTGAGCTGAGCGCGCGCGCCGGCGCGGCCGAGGACCGTCCGGCGCGCCTGCCACCCTGCCGCGCAATGCCACCGCTGATCACGCGCGAGGAGGCGCTGCGCCTCGGCGAGCTGGAGGACCACGCCGAGATCGAGGCGCTCGTCGAGCGCGCCTGGCGGGCGCGCGTCGAGCGCTTCGAGGACGCGACCGACATGTGCTCGCTCGTCAACGCGAAGTCCGGCGGCTGCGCCCAGGACTGCGGCTTCTGCGCCCAGTCGCGCTTCGCCGAGGCCGAGACGCCGCTGCACGCGATGATGGAGCCCGAGCAGATCCTCGAGCACGCGCGCGCCGCCGAGGCCGCCGGCGCGCACCGCTTCTGCATGGTCGCCCAGGGCCAGGGGCTGTCGCGGCGCGACTTCGACAAGGTGCTGGAGGGCGCGCGGCTCGTCGCGCAGCACACCAACCTCAAGCGCTGCGCGTCGATCGGGCACATGAGCCCGGCGCGCGCGAAGGCGCTCAAGGAGGCCGGCGTGCAGCGCGTGCACCACAACGTCGAGACGGCCGAGTCCTACTACCCCGAGGTCTCGCAGACGGTCCGCTACGAGGGCCGCCTGCGGACGATCGAGGCCGTCCGCGAGGCGGGCCTCGAGACCTGCGTCGGCGGCATCCTCAACCTCGGCGAATCGCGCGCGCAGCGCGTCGAGATGGCCTTCGAGCTGGCGCAGATCAACCCGACCTCGGTGCCGATCAACCTGCTCAACCCGCGGCCGGGCACGAAGTTCGGCGACCGCGAGTACATGGACCCGTGGGAGGCGGTCAAGTGGGTGGCGATCTTCCGCCTGATCCTGCCCGACGCGCTGTTTCGCCTCTGCGGTGGGCGGGTGGAGAACATCGGCGAGCTGCAGCAGCTCGCCGTGCGCGCGGGAATCAACGGCGTGATGCTGGGCAACTTCCTCACGACGCTCGGCAACACGCCCGAGGAGGACCGCGCGATGTTCGAGCGCCTCGGCCTGAACGTCGCACGCCAGCCCGACAACGCCGCCAACCCGCGTCCGGACAACCGCAGCGGCTGGCTCGACGGCGAGACGCCGCCGAAGGACGCCGCGCCGGCCGCCACGAGCGAACTCGACGTGCGCCTCTGGGACCCGTCGACGCAGCTGCGCCACGCCCGCAAGCGCCGGCCGATCCCGCCGCGCCCGCAGGCCGGCGCCGCGACCGACGCGGGAGGCCGACCGGGGTGAGCGAGATCGCGGCGCGGCTGGCCGAGCTCGAGGAGCTCGGCCTGTACCGCCGCACCCGCCTGGTCAGCGGACCGCAGGGGCCGAGCGTCGTCGTCGACGGGCGAACGGTCCTGCTGCTGTGCTCCAACAACTACCTCGGGCTCGCCGAGCACGAGCGGGTGCGCGCGGCCGCCGCCGACGCCGCGCAGCGCTGGGGCGTGGGCGCGGGCTCCTCGCGCCTGGTGAGCGGCACGATGACGGTCCACCGGCGCCTGGAGCAGCGTCTCGCCGCGTTCAAGGGCACGCCCGCCGCGCTGCTGTTCGGCTCGGGCTACCTCGCGAACCTCGGCGTCCTCGGCGCCCTCGCGCGCGCGGGCGACGTCGTCTTCTCAGACGAGCTCAACCACGCCTCGGTCATCGACGGCTGCCGGCTGTCGCGCGCCGCCACGTTCGTCTACCGCCACAACGACGTCGAGCACCTCGCGTGGGGGCTCGAGCGCGCGCACGGGCGCGGCTCGCTGATCGTCACCGAGTCGGTCTTCTCGATGGACGGCGACGTCGCGCCGCTGGAGGAGATCGCCGGCCTGGCGCGCCGCCACGGCGCGCGCGTCGTCGTCGACGAGGCGCACGCCACCGGCTGCGTCGGGCCGGGCGGACGCGGCGCGGTCGCCGCGGCGGGGCTCGGCGGCAACGTCGACGTGATCGTCGGGACGCTCGGCAAGGCGCTGGGGTCCTACGGGGCGTACGTCGCCTGCGACGAGGAGCTCGCCGCGCTGCTGACCAACGCCGCCCGCTCGCTGATCTTCTCGACCGCGCCGCCGCCGCCGGCCGTGGCCGGCGCGCTCGCGGCGCTCGAGCTGCTCGAGGAGCAGCCGCGGCGCGTCGAGCGCCTGCGCTGCAACGCGGAGGTGCTGCGGACCGAGCTGGCGCGCGAGGGCTTCGACGTCGCCGGCTGCTCGACGCAGATCGTCCCGCTGATCGTCGGCGACGCGGGCGCCGCGCTGCGCGTCTGCGAGGCGGCGCTCGAGCGCGGCGTCTTCGCGCAGGCGATCCGCCCGCCGACCGTGCCGGACGGAACGTCGCGGCTGCGCCTGGCGGTCATGGCGACGCACGGCGAGGGCGAGCTGCGCGAGGCCGCGCGCGTGCTCGGGCGCGCCGCGCTGCAGGCCGGCTTCCGGCCGGCGACGGCGATGCCGATCGCGGTCGCGCACGAGCGCGCAGCCGCGGCTCGCGCCGACGCGGCGTAGGCCGGCGCGGTGTCGGCGTCGCTGCGCGGCTGCTTCGTCACCGGCACCGACACCGGCGCCGGGAAGTCGGTCGTGGCGGCGACGATCGCGGCCGCGCTGCGCACGCGCGGCGATCGCGTGGCGGCGTTCAAGCCGGTCGTCACCGGCCTCGACGAGCCGGCCGACTCCGCCTGGCCGCGCGACCACGAGCTGCTCGCCGCCGCCGCCGGGCGGCGGCCCGAGGACGTGACGACCGCGACGTTCGGCCCCGCCGTCTCGCCGCACCTGGCGGCCGAGCTCGCCGAGCGGATGCTCTCGCTCGACGCGTTCGTCGGCGCCGCCCGCGCCGCGGCCGCCGGCGCCGACGTTCTCGTCGTCGAGGGCGTGGGCGGACTGCTCGTCCCGTTCGGCGACTTCCTCGTCAGGGACCTCGCGCGCGCGCTCGGCCTGCCGCTCGTCGTCGCCGCGCGGCCCGGCCTGGGCACGATCAACCACTCGCTGCTGACGATCGAGGCGGCACGCGCGGCGGGGCTCGACGTGCGCGCGGTCGTGCTGACGCCGTGGCCGCGCGAGCCGAGCGTCATGCAGCAGTCCAACCGCGCGACGATCGCGCGCCTCGGCGGCGTCGAGGTCGCGACGCTGGCGGCGACGTCCGCGGCGGTCGAGGACCTCGCGCGCGCCGGCGCGCCGCTGGCGTTCGACGCCTGGATCGGCTCGTAGTCTGGCCGGTGCCGCCGCCCCGCGCGCTCCTCACCGCCGAGTCGCGGCGCTAGCCGCCCCGGCTGGCGAACTCCACGATCGACGCGTCGATCAGCCACTCGACCGGCGCGCGGTCGTCGGTGTAGACGCTCCCGCCGGGCAGGCGCGGCTCGATCCGCTCGGCGGCCTCGAGCGCCAGCGGCCGCAGCTGCGGTGGCAGCGACGCCGCGTTGCGGCGCAGACGAGCGCCCGACGCGTCGCCGAACGTCGCGAGCAGGAGCGTGTTGACGGGCTGCGACGGGTCGCGGACGACCGTCGGGAAGACCGCCGCGAGCGTCGCCCCGAGGACCTGCTCGAGGTCCTGCGAGCCCTCCGGATGGCCGGCGTTGACCACGACGACGCCGCCCGGCCGCAGCCGGTCGCGCGCGAGCTCGAAGAACTCCTTCGTCGCCAGGTAGAACGGGATGTACGGCTGGCGGTAGGCGTCGACGAAGATCGCGTCGTAGCGCTCCTCCGTGCGGCGCAGGAACGGGCGCGCGTCGGCGGTGTGCGTGCGCAGCCCGGGCGCGCGCATGTCGAAGTAGCGCCGGCCGATCTCGGTCAGCTCGCCGTCGATCTCGACGCCGTCGATCTGCGTCTGCGGGAAGAAGTGACCGTAGGCGCGCGCCGTCGTCCCCGCGGCGTTGCCGAGGATCGCGATCTTCCGCGGCGGGCGGTCCTGCGCCGCGAACGGGACGATCATGTACTCGTCCCAGACGTTGTCGGTGAGGTAGGAGCCCGGGCGGCGCAGCGAGTGCACGGCCTGGCCCTCGTTGAGCTC
This sequence comes from Solirubrobacteraceae bacterium, assembly GCA_035551055.1. Taxonomy (GTDB): domain Bacteria; phylum Actinomycetota; class Thermoleophilia; order Solirubrobacterales; family Solirubrobacteraceae; genus CADCVQ01. Next base: position 3,112 of record DASZOA010000506.1, on the reverse strand, counting down.
GAGCGTGCGCGTGCCGTCGGCGTGCTGCACGACCCGCGCGTACTGGTACTCGGTGTCGGCCTCGTGGATGACCCGCGCGCCGTCCTCCGTCTCGCCCTTCACCGTGCCGGTCGGAAGCGCGAGCAGGAACGCGAGGATCGCGGGCGCGACCAGCAGCCGCCGCTTGGCCAGGCCGGCGACCGCGAGCAGCACGAGCGCGAGGCCGAACACGATGAACGTGCGACGCGTGCCGATCAGCGGGATGAACAGGAGCGCCGAGAGGAACGTGCCCAGCAGCGAGCCGACGGTCGAGATCGCATACAGCCGCCCCGACACCGTGCCGGCCTCGGCGACGTCGCCGACCGCGAGGCGCAGCGCGTACGGCGCGACCGCGCCGGAGACGAGCACCGGCGTCGCGACGAGCACGGTGACGCCGAGCAGCGAGCCGGCGAACGCGCCGGCCGAGACCGAGTCCAGCGCGTCGATCGCGACGCCGAGGAACGGGTCGGCGACGAACGGCACGGCCGCGAGCAGCAGGCCCGACAGCAGCACGATCCGGTACAGCCCCTCGCGCGTCGGGTTGCGATCGGCGAGCCGGCCGCCGTACCAGTAGCCGGCCGACAGCGCCACGAGCACGATGCCGATCGTGTTCGCCCAGACGATCGTCGAGGCGCCGAAGTACGGCGCGAGCAGCCGTGCGGCGGCGATCTCCGCGCCGAGGATCGCGATGCCGACGACGAAGACGATCAGGCTCAGGGGCGGGTCGGGCAGGCGTCGCATGTGGCTACGAGCGTATTCGTCCGGAGACCCACATAGGGTCAGCTCCATGACGACGCGCGAGCTCGCGAGGACCGACAAGCGGGTGCTCTGGCACCCGTTCACCCAGCAGCGGGGCTGGTGCGAGGAGGAACCGCTGATCGTCGAGCGCGCGGCCGGGTGCATGCTCTACGACAGCGACGGGCGCGGCTACCTGGACGGCGTCTCGTCGCTGTGGTGCAACGTGCACGGGCATGCGCACCCCGCGATCGACCGCGCCGTGCGCGATCAGCTCGAGCGCGTCGCGCACACGACCCTGCTCGGCCTCTCGCATCCCGGCGCGATCGAGCTCGCCGAGCGGCTCGTGCGGCTCGCCCCGCCCGGCCTGGAGCGGGTCTTCTACTCCGACAACGGCTCGACGGCGGCCGAGGTCGCGCTGAAGATGGCCTTTCAGTACTGGCAGCACCGCGGCGAGCCCGAGCGGACCGGCTTCGTCTGCCTGCGCGACGCCTATCACGGCGACACGATCGGCTCGGTCTCGGTCGGCGGGATCGAGGTCTTCCACGCCTGCTTCGGGCCGCTGCTGTTCGACGCGTGGCAGGCGCAGCCCGGCGACGCGGAGTCGCTCGAGGCGCTGCTGCGCGAGCACCGCGGCCGCGTCGCGGCGGTGATCGTCGAGCCGCTCGTCCAGGGCGCGGCCGGCATGCTCACGCACCCCGACGGCTACCTGCGCGACGTGCGCGCGCTGTGCGACGAGCACGACGTGCTGCTCATCTGCGACGAGGTCGCGACCGGCTTCGGCCGCACCGGCACGATGTTCGCCTGCGAGCAGGAGGACGTGGCACCGGACCTCATGTGCGTGGCCAAGGGGCTGACGGGCGGCTACCTGCCGCTCGCCGCGACGCTCGCCACGGAGCGCATCTACGAGGCGTTCCTCGGGCAGCCCGCCGAGCTCAAGACGTTCTTCCACGGCCACACGTACACGGGCAACCCGCTCGCGTGCGCGGCCGCCCTCGCGACGCTCGACGTGTTCGAGCGCGAGGGCACGCTCGCCGCGCTGCAGCCGAAGATCGCCCTGCTGGGAGCGCTGCTCGACGAGCTCGTCGCGCCGCTACGGGGGGTGCGCGAGGTCCGCCGGCGCGGCTTCATGGTCGGCATCGAGCTGCGCGAGTTCCCGCTGGAGGCGCGCATGGGCCACGAGGTGACGCTCGCCGCGCGCCGGCGCGGCGCGGTGATCCGCCCGCTCGGCGACGTCGTCGTGCTCGTGCCGCCACTGGCGATGAGCGCGGACGAGCTCAGCCGGCTCGTCCAGATCACCGCCGCGTCGATCGCCGAGGCGACGGCGCGGCCCGTACTGCCGGCGGCGGCCTAGCCGGCGGGCGCCGCGACTACGCGAGCCGCTTGCGCGCCTCGGGGTGGCCCGCCGCCGCGGCGCGCTCCCACAGCGCCCGCGCGCGCTCGGGATCGCCGCCCTCGGTGAGCTGTGCGAGCTTGACCAGCGCGTCGAGGTCGCCGCCCCGGGCGGAGCGCTCGTACCAGTCGATCGCCGCGGCCCGGTCGCGATCCTCGAGCAGCAGCCCGAGGTTGAACATCGCGATCGGGCTGCCGCGCTCGGCGGCCTGCTCGTAGCGGCGCTGCGCCGCGGCCGGCGCGGTCGGCTCGTCGAGGACGCCGAGCTTGATCATCGCGTCGACATGGCCCCCGTCGGCCGCGCGCTCGAGCCAGGTGCGCGAGGACTCCGGCGCGTGCGGCTCGAGGAAGAGCCCGACGATGTACATGGCGTGCACGTTGCCGGCCTCCGCGGAGCGGTGAAACCACTCGCGGGACGCGGCCGGGTCGTCCTTGGCGCAGATGCTCGCGAGGAAGAGCATCGCACCGGCGTCGCCGGCCTCGGCGGCGGCGTGGTAGCGGCGCAGGAAGGCGCGGCGGCTCGCCCTTTCGAGCAGTCCCATGCCCGAAGCCTAGATGCTCGCCGGACCGCGCCCGGTCAGGAGCGCTCGACGACGACGATCGTCGACTTGACGACGGCCGTCGCCGCCTGCCCGGGTCGGAGGTCGAGCTCGTCGGCGGCCTCGCGCGACATCAGCGAGACGATTCGGTACGGCCCGCAGGAGAGGTCGATCTGCGCCATCACGCCGTCGCGCCGGACGTCGACGACCACGCCGGCCAGTCGGTTGCGCGCGCTCGAGCGCGCGTTCGTGCCGCGCTCGCGCAGGACGCGCGCGAGCTCCTCGGGCGCCAGCACGCGACGGTTGCCGCGCCGCTCGAACTCGATCCGCCCGTCGCGCTCCCAGCGCCGCAGCGTGTCGACGCTGACGCCGAGCGCCTGCGCGGCGACGCCGATGCGGATGCCTTCGTCCATCTCGCTCGGAGCCTA
>DASZOA010000505.1:0-3519 GCA_035551055.1 Solirubrobacteraceae bacterium | reverse complement strand
CCTCCCCCGCTGCCGAGCCGGCCGTCGGGCGGCGGCGACGGCGGTGCCAGCGGCGACAGCGGCGGCGCGCGGCCGAGGATCGCGCCCGGCAGCGGCGCGACCGGCGCCGAGCAGATCCCGGCCGCGCAGGACCCGTCGACGGTGCCGGATCTCGCGCCGCCGCCCGAGCCCGCGACGACGCCGTAGCCGGCCGTGCGCGCCGCCGCCGACCTGGAGCCCGAGATCCAGCGCGGCGGCCGCGCGCTGGCCGCTGCCTTCCCGTCGCACCGCGCGAGCCCCCTCAAGGTGCTCGACGACCGCGCGATGGAGCTCGCCGCGCAGGACGCCGAGCTGCGCGCCGCGCTCTTTCGCTTCGTCGACGTCGTCCCGGCGTGCCGCTCGCTCGACGACCTCGCCGCGCATCTGACGAGCTTCCTCGAGCAGGTCCACGAGCAGCCGCCGTCGCTGCGCGCCGCGATGCGGATGGCCGACACGAAGGCCGGGCGCGCCGCGCTCGGGGCGGCCGGCGCGGCGGGCGTCAAGCACATGGCGCACCGGTTCATCGTCGGCGAGGACCCGCAGGACGCGCTCCCGACGCTGCGCCGGCTGTGGCGCGACGGGATCGCCGCGTCCGTCGACCTGCTCGGCGAGGCAACCGTCACCGCCGAGGAGGCCGACCGCTACGCGCAGCGCTGCGCCGACGCGCTCGGGACGCTCGCGGCCGCCTACGCGCGGCTCGACGAGCAGCCGGTGCTCGAGCACGACAGCGTCGGGCCGTTGCCCCGCGCGAACCTCTCGGTGAAGGTCTCCGCCCTGACGCCGCTGCTGCGTCCGGAGGCTCCCGAGCGCGGGCAGCGCGACGCGGCGCCGCGGCTGCGCGACCTGCTGCGCCGCGCGCAGGAGCTCGGCGCGCACCTGCACATCGACATGGAGTCGCTGGACACGCGCGAGGCCGTGCTCGAGCTCGTCCTGGAGCTGCTCGCCGAGCCGCGGTTCGCCGACGGTCCGAGCGCGGGCGTCGTCCTGCAGGCCTACCTGCGCGACTCGCCGCAGACGCTCGACGCGGTCCTCGACTGGGCGCGGCGCACGCCGCGCGCGCAGCCGCTCGTCGTCCGGCTCGTGAAGGGCGCCTACTGGGATCACGAGGTCGTCGAGGCGCGACAGCACGGCTGGAGCGTCCCGGTCTTCGAGCGCAAGGCGGACTGCGACGCGAACTTCGAGGCGCTGACCGCGCGGCTGCTCGAGGCGCGGCCGCTCGTGCGCGTCGCGGTCGCGTCGCACAACCTGCGCTCGGTCGCGCACGCGATCGCCCGAAACCGGATGCTCGGCGGCGACGACGCCGACGTCGAGTACCAGGTCCTGCGCGGCCTGGGCGACGACCTCGGGCGAGCGCTCGCCGCCAGCGGCCTGCGCGTGCGCGCGTACTGCCCGGTGGGCGACCTCGTCGCCGGGATGGCCTACCTCGTGCGCCGCCTGCTCGAGAACACGTCCAACGAGTCGTTCCTGGCCAGCCAGGCGCACGGCGTACCGCTCGAGCAGCTGCTGGCGCCGCCCGGGGTGGCGGCGTGAGCACCGCGCTGCCGCCGTTTCGCAACGAGCCGGTGCTCGAGCTGCGCCGCGCGAGCGAGCGCGCGAAGCTCGCCGCCGGCCTCGGGGAGCTGCGGCTGCCGGTCAGGGTTCCGGTGTGGATCGGGCGCGAGCGGCGCTTCGGCGACGAGCTCGTCTCGAGCGACCCGGCGCGGCCCGAGCGCGTCGTGGCCGTGGCGGCGCGCGCGACGCCGGAGGAGGCCGCCGCCGCCGTCGCCGCCGCCGCGGCGGCGTGCGCGGGCTGGGCGGCGACGCCGGTGAGCGAGCGCGCGGCGGCGCTCGTGCGCGCGGCGGCGTGGATGCGCGAGCGCCGCGCCGCGCTCGCGGCGCTGGCCGTCCGAGAATGCGCCAAGCCCTGGGCAGAGGCCGACGCCGACGTCTGCGAGGCGATCGACTTCCTCGAGTTCTACGCCCGCGGCGCGCTCGAGCTGCAGGGCGGCGCGGGCCCCGAGCTGCAGCAGGTGCCCGGCGAGCGCAACGAGCTGCGCTACGTCCCGCGCGGCGTCTGCGCGGTGATCGCGCCCTGGAACTTCCCGCTGGCGATCCCTACGGGGATGACCGCGGCGGCGCTCGTCACCGGCAACACGGCCGTGCTGAAGCCCGCCGAGCAGGCCCCGGCGTGCGGGCTGCGTGTCGTCGAGGCGCTGCGCGCCGGCGGCGTGCCGGCCGACGCGCTCGCCCTGCTGCCCGGCGAGGGCGACGCCGGCGCGGTCCTCGCGCGCGATCCGGGCGTGGCCACGATCGCGTTCACCGGCTCGGCTCCGGTCGGCCTCGAGCTGCTGCGCACGGCCGCCGTCGTCGCGCCCGGCGCGCGCCAGCTCACCCGCGTCGTCGCCGAGATGGGCGGCAAGAACTGCGTCGTCGTCGACTCCGACGCCGACCTCGACGAGGCGATCCCGGCGATCGTCGACTCGGCGTTTCACTACGCCGGGCAGAAGTGCTCCGCCGCAGCCCGCGTGCTCGTCCACGAGGCGCTGCACGACGCGCTCGTCGAGCGGCTCGCCGGCGCGGTGGCCGGCCTGCAGGTGGGGCCGCCCGACGACTTCGCGACCGACGTCCCGCCGCTCATCGAGCGCGCCGCGCAGCAGCGCGTGCAGCGCTACGGCAAGATCGCCGCCGAGACCGGTCAGATCGTGACCGCCGGCCAAGAGCTGCCCGGCGAGGGCTGGTACGTCGCGCCGGTCGTCGCGACGGGTCTGCCGCCCGACTCGCCGGTCCTGCGCGACGAGATCTTCGGCCCGCTGCTGACCGTCGAGCCGGTCCGCGACGTCGACGAGGCGCTGGAGCGCGTCGACGAGCTGCCGGTCGCGCTGACCGGCGGACTGTTCAGCCGCAATCCGCGCACGATCCAGCGCGTCGTCGACCGCTCGCCGGTCGGCAACCTCTACATCAACCGCTCCACGACCGGCGCGATGGTCGGCCGCCAGCCATTTGGCGGCAACCGCCTGTCGGGCACGGGCACGAAGGCCGGCGGGCGCGACTACCTGCTGCACTTCGTCGAGCCGCGCGTCGTGACCGAGAACACCGTCCGCCACGGCCTCGTCGTCTGAGGCGCTCCAGCGGCGCTCGACGCACGTCACGGTCGACCGGCCGACGCGCGACTCGCTTTTGCGCAGGATCAAGTTGGCGATGCACTACAGGAGCACAACCCTTAGCATGCCGGCCGCAGACGCAGAACCCGTAGTCACAGCCGGGCCGGCGTGCGACGCCGCGGCGCCCATCGTGGAGGAGGAGGCTCGTGGTGCAGACGCAGACCAAGGCGATCCTGACGGGGCTGATGCTGGCCGCGCTCGCCGTCGTCGGGCAGGCGGCGCTGGCGAAGGGCGCCCTCGGCGCCACGCCGAGTACGCCCTACGACGTCGCGCGGACCACCGCGTTCGATCGCCAGGCGGAGGCGCGCTTCGGCGATCGGATGAAGAGCGCCGGCGACCTCGACGGCGACGGCGTCGGCGA
>DASZOA010000504.1:0-4401 GCA_035551055.1 Solirubrobacteraceae bacterium | reverse complement strand
GTGCTCATGCTCGTCCTGACCGGCGACGACGACACCGAGCCGCCCAACGACTTCGGCAATACTCCGGCGCAGGAGGTCGACGGCGGCGCCGGCGCCGCGGGCGGCGCGGGCGGACGGGCCTGGCCGCGCGCGGCGCTGCGCGGCGTGCGCGGCGTCGTGCGCGAGACCGCGCCCGCGTTGATGCCCGGCTGGTTCGGACCGAGCCACTGCCTGCAGCGCGCGGTGCGCTCGGGCTCCTTGGCCGCCGTCTCGGCGTTCGTGTACTGCGTGCACTCGTTGAGCAGCAGGCCGAGCTTCAGGATGTGGCCCTTGGAGTCGTAGACGTTGATCGCCTGCGACTGGACGAAGAAGTACTGCAGCAGCGCCTCGAGGCCGGTGAAGCCCGAGCCGGTCGGGCTGAGCCGGTTGGGCTCGACGGCGCGGTCGCGGTCGTCGACGTCCTCGAGCACGAAGCGCAGGTTGCGCATCGGCTCGGTGCTCGCCGTGCCCAGCGCGCGCAGCCGGCCGACCGTCGAGCGCGCCTCGCGGACGGCCGGGATGCCGGCGTCGGACGCGTCGCCCAGCCCGCGCACCGCCGGCCGCGCCGAGGCGGCGAACGGGCCCAGCCGGCGCAGCAGCTCGGTCAGGTCGGGCGCGGCGCCGCGCAGGTCGCGCAGCGCCGGCGTCTGCACGCGGGCGGTCGTGCCGAGCTCGGCGAGCGCCGGGCGCAGCTCGCGCAGGAAGCGCGGCAGCCTGTCGACGGTCGCGCGCAGCGCGTCGGCGCGGCTCGCCGAGGCCTGCGTCGTGTCGGCCGCCTCGCGCACGAAGCGCCCGACGTCGCCGCGATTGCGCGCCAGGCGAGCCAGGACGACGTCGGCGTCGCGCGTGAGCCGGCGCAGCGTCTGGCGGTTGGCGTCGAGGATGCGCAGCACCTCGTCGGTCTCGCGCAGCGCCGGGACCGCGCGGCGCAGCGTCGTCTGCACGTCCTCGCCGCGCGCGGCGAAGCCGACGCCGAGCTCGGTGAGGATCAGGCCGAAGCGCTCGCGCGCCGGGCGGCGCAGGATGTCGAGCACGAGGTCGGGCGGCACCGTGCCGCCGGTCTGCTCGACCGGGATCGTCCGCGGCGCCGGCCCGGGCTTCGTCCCCGGGTCGCAGTCCAGGAAGTACTCGCCGATCAGCGACTGCGGCTCGACCTCGCAGAAGACGTCCTCGCGCAGGCCCGCGAAGCTCGGCCGCGTCACGACGATCGTCGCCAGCGCGCGCGCCGTCGAGCGCTGCACGCCCAGCCGCTCGACCTTGCCGATCGTCACGCCGGCCGAGCGCAGGTCCGATCCCTCGGTGAGACCGAACGCGTTGTCGAGCACGACCGTGTAGCGCTGCTCGTCGGCGGCGCCGGCGGAGCTCATCGCCAGCGCCGCCGTGCCCGCGAGCGCGAGGACCAGGCCGATGGCGAGCAGCCGGCGCCTCATGGGCCGATCGGCACCTGCGAGGGGTCGCAGTTGAAGTCCGGCGAGGGCCTGTACGGGTTCGAGCCGTCGGGCGCGGGGCGCTCCATCGAGCCGGGGCAGCGGTTGTTGCGGCCGATCCGCACGCCGGCGCTCAGCACGAGGCTGCGCAGCTCGGCGGGGATCGGCAGCGCGTTGAGCAGCGGTCCGAACGTGAAGCCGTTGAGCTGCAGCCCGGCCCGCGAGAAGTTGCCCAGCGCGTCGTAGGCGCCGCTCCTCGAGAAGTCGTCGAACCAGCCGACGAGGTCGGGCGCGTACGGGCGCACGAACGCGATCTGCTTCGTGGAGCCCTCGAACGCGTCGATCGTCGTGGGAAACGCGCCGGGGCGCCGCTTGCCGTTGCGCTCGGCCTCGCGGTTGGCGATCCGGTCCAGCGCCGGCTGGCGGCGCAGCAGCTCGACGAGGTCGTTGTCGGCGCCCGGCCGGCGCACGGTCCGCGACAGCTCGCCGATCGCCGGGCGCGCGTCGCGCGCGAACGGGCGCAGCTCGTCGAGCAGCGGGATGAGCCTGTCGCGCACGACGGGCCTGGCGTCGCTGACCAGCGGGTCGAGGTCGTCGAGCGCCGCACGCAGGTCGACGAAGGTCGTGTTCGCCTTGCGCATGACGTCGGGCAGCAGCCCGACGGACTCGCCGAGCGCCTCGCCGTTGGAGGTCAGCGCCGAGGTCGTCGCCGCGAGGTTGCGCGCCAGGTCGGCGAGCACGCCGTCCCGGGCGGAGACGTCGGTCACCAGGCGCGAGGTCTCGACGACGAAGCGCTCGAAGTCGCGCGTGTTGCGGTTCAGCTCGGCGAACAGCCGAGCCGACGCGGAGAGCGCCGGGTTGAGGTAGCGCAGCGCGGCGTTGGCGTCCTCCTCGTTGCCGGCCTGCAGGTCGCGCAGGAACCTCACGCTCCTGCGCACGCCGGTGCGCGCCTCCGGGTCGAACGTGTTGAAGATCTCGTCGAGGTCGACGGCCGCCGACGTGCTCTCGGTCGGCAGCATCCCGCCGTCGGCGATGTCCTCGCCGTCGGCGCCGCCGAGCTGCAGGTCGACGTAGCGGTTGGCGACGCCCGACAGCGACGTCTGGCGGATGATCGCGCGCGTGCCGCGACGCAGCGGGTGATAGCCGTCGGCGTCGACCTGGAGCGTGACCCGCGCCCGGCCGTCGTCGGTCAGCACGATCTCCTCGACCGACCCGACGGTCGTGCCGGCGACCTTGACCGCGTTGCCCTCGACGAGCTGGCTCGCGGAGACGAAGTCGGCCCTGACGGTGTAGCCGCCGCCGGGCGCGAGGACCAGCACGAGCACGACCACGAGGATCGCCGCAAGCACCGCGACAGCTCCGACGACCGGCCCTCTCCCCTCCCTAGGAAGCACTAGAGCAGCAATGTAGACCCCTGGAGCCTCAGCCAGCGCCGGTGCTCCTGGTACTCGGGGCAGTGGCGGCGCACGAGCGCCCAGAAGGCCGGCGAATGGTCCATGACGCGCAGATGGCACGCTTCGTGCCAGACGACGTAGTCGAGCACGGGCGCGGGCGCGAGCAGCAGCCGCCAGTTGAAGCTCAGCGCGCCGCGCGACGAGCACGAGCCCCAGCGCGTTCGCTGGCCGCGGATCGACACCGCCGAGTACGTCGTGCCGAGCGTGCGCACCGCTGCGTCGAGCCGGGGCGCGATCTCGCTCGCGGCCGCGCGGCGATACCAGCGCTCGACCGCCTCCCGCGCGCGCCCGGCGTCGCCCGGCACGAGCAGCCTGTCGCCGTCGCGATGCACTCGCCTGCGGTCCGGCTCGGGTACGAGCTCGAGCGGCACGCCGAGATAGGGCACCGTCGCGCCGCGGGCCGCGATCGCGGCGCGCACCGCGCTCGCCTCGCCCAGGCGCCGCTCGATCCAGGGGCGCAGCTCGGCGACCGCCGCCGGCGCCGCACTGGCCGGGCTGCCGCGCGGGAGCACGACCTCGACGCCGCCGACGGCGTCGACCGTCACGCGCACGCGCGAGGCGCGATCGGAGCGGCGGATGCGGTAGTCGAGGTCCTCGGTCACGGCGATCGTGGCACCCTGCGGGCCGCCGGGTGCGCCGCGACGATAATGGCGGCCGTGGCGGAGCGATCGATCGTCCCTCTCCCGCCCGGCGTGCGGTCGCCGTTCGACGTCTACGTCAACGGGGTCCGTCAGCGGCCGGGCATCGACTTCCAGCTGCGCGGCGGCGCGCTCGTCTTCGAGCGCGAGTTGAAGAAGGAGGGCAAGCTCGGCTTCTGGCGCTGGTTCCTCGGCGCGTGGGGGGTGGGCACCTACCGGCAGAACGACTCGGTCGACGTGCGCTACGAGCGCGAGGGGCGACCGGTGCTGCTCGAGGGGCTGGACATCGAGCCCGGATGACGGGGGGCGCGCGCGCCAAGCAGCTGCTGCTCGCCGTCGCGGTCGCGCTGATCCTCGCCGACTCGTCGATCGTCACGCTCGGGCTGCCGGCGATCCTGCGCGAGTTCGACGCGTCGGTCAGCGCGGTCGCCTGGGTGCTGATCTCGTTCAACCTCGCGCTCGCGCTCGCCGCGCTGGCCGGCGCGCGCGTTGCGCGCGGGCGCGCGCCGCGGGCGTTCACGGTCGCGATCGTGCTGTTCGCGCCCGCCTGCATCGCCTGCGCGCTGGCGCCGTCGCTCGGCGTGCTCATCGCGGCGCGGACGGCGCAGGGCCTGCTCGGCGCGGTCGCCGTCGCGGCGGCGCTCGAGCTGCTCGTGCTGTCGGCCGGCCGCGATCGCGCCGTCACGCTGTGGGCGGCGGCGGGCGTGCTCGGCGCCGCGGTCGGGCCGGCGGCGGGAGGGTTTCTCACCGAGGGCCTGTCGTGGGAGGCGATCTTCGTGCTGCAGGCGCCGCTTGCGCTGGTCACCCTCTTCGGTGCGCGCGGCGTCGCGCCGCCGCCGGCGTCGGTGCCGACCGGCCCCGCGC
>DASZOA010000503.1:0-7955 GCA_035551055.1 Solirubrobacteraceae bacterium | reverse complement strand
CGCGCCGGCGTCGCGCAACACCGGGGCGATGCCGGTGTGGTCAACGTCGGAGTGCGTGAGCACGACGGCCTCGATGTCCCCCACGGCCAGGCCGATCCGCGCCAGGTCGCTCTCCAGCTCCCGCGCGAAGCCCGGCAGTCCGGCATCGACGGCACTGAGCTTGCCGCCCTCCTCGACGAGATACCAGTTGACCTGCTCGGAGCCCAACCCATAGACGCCCGGCGCGATCTGCTGCGGCTCCATTGCGCGGAGTATGAACCTCCCTCGCACGAGGACGCGGCGGGCTCTGGGCTGAACGCGACGCGGCTCGAGACTCGCTGCTGGAAATCGTCTGAGGCGGGCACTCGGGCAACGGCTCGGCGCTGCCGGCCTTCGTCAAACGGGCAGCGCGCCGGAGCTGCTGAGTTGCTCGAGATCGGAAGTGGATGCCTGACGCGCAGGGTGCGCCATCCGCCCCTGGCGCGTCAGGACTGAGCGGGGCTCGCGGTCGTGACGCGCAGAGGCCTCGGGCCGCCTGTGGGCTCTGGCCCTGGTCTCACGGCGGCGCGTCGGCGGCCGGGCCGAATGCGGCGTGCGTGTGCGGGCGGTCGTCCAGCGCCCGCACCGCGACCTCGTCTCGGCCGGCGGGCTCGTCGCACTCGGCCGGCTCGACGACGCCCAGCCCCTCCAGCATCGTGAAGAACGCGCGCCCGTAGGGGGTGTGGCGCACGCGCGCGCGCACGGCGTCCCAGTCGACCTGCTCGCGCAGCGCGCGGGCCATCTTCAGCAGCCCGGTGTACTCGAGGTGGTGCTCGTCGAGCGTCTGCAGGCGCAGCGCGAACATGTCCTCCAGGCGCATGACGTTCATCGCCACCGAGGTGACCCTCAGCTCCTCGCCGCGCGCGATCACCTCGTCGGTGACCTCGCCCTCGATGGTGCAGAAGATGATGTCGATGAGCACGTCGCCGTCCCACGCCTTCAGCAGCCATTCCTCGGGCGGGTTCTCGGGCGTCATCCCGTCCTGCGCGAGCAGCTCGAGCACGCGCTCGGCGTCGGTCGGCCGGACCATGATGTCGAGGTCGTTGGTGACGTCCGGGCCGCCGCGCGCCCACGCGGCGAGGCTGCCGCCGACGACAAACGGGATGTCGGCCTCGCGCAGCAGCGCGACGGTCCGGCGCAGGGTCGCGAGGATCGGTCCGAAGCGCTCGTCGTCGTCGTGCATGCGCCGCTGTTTACCCCACGTCGGCGACAGGGAATGCAACGGAGCGATGACGCTCGCCGAGCAGCCGACCGGGCGCGTGCGGATCGCTGCGGTCGGCGATCTGCACTGCCGCGAGTCGCGTCGCGCCGAGATCGCCACCGCGTTTGGCGCGATCGGCGCCGACGTCGACCTGATCCTCCTCGCCGGCGACCTCACCACGCACGGCCAGCCGGAGCAGGCGCAGATCCTGGCGGACGCGTGCCGCCCGATCGACACGCCCGTGCTGGCGGTGCTCGGCAACCACGACTGGCACTGCGACCGCGCCGCGGAGGTCGTCGCGGTGCTGCGCGACGCCGGGATCGTCATGCTCGAGCGCGGCCACGCGGTGCTCGCGGTCGGCGGGATCGACGTCGGCGTCGTCGGTCTGAAGGGCTTCGTCGGCGGCTTCCACGGCTACCGGATCCCCGACTTCGGCGAGCCGCTGCTGCGCGCCGTCTACGACACCACGTCGGCCGACGTCGAGGCGCTCGACAGCGGGCTGCGCGCGATCGCCGCCTGCCCGCTGCGAATCGTCCTGCTGCACTACTCCCCCGTCGAGGCGACGCTCGAGGGCGAGCCGCGCGAGATCTGGTCGTTTCTCGGCACCGATCGCCTTGCTGCGCCGATCGCCGAGCACGGGCCGCACGTCGTGCTGCACGGCCACGCCCACGCCGGCAGCTTCGCGGGCGCGATCGGCGATGTGCCGGTCTACAACGTCTCGGCGCCGGTGATCGAGCGCGACTTCTGCGTCTTCGAGCTCACCGGCGCGGGCGCGACGAGTGCCGCCGTGCACTGACGGCGGCGCGAGCGCCGTCGAGGCCCGCGCCCTCAGCCGCCGCCGGGCGCCGCGGCGTGCTCGAGGCGGCCGCGCCCGTTGCTGGACACGACGTGCTCGTAGGACGGGGCGTCGCGGTCGGCAGGCGCGTTCAGGCGCCGCTCGAGCTCGCCCATCGTTACCCCGAAGACGAGGTGGCGCCAGGTCGCCTGGGCGAACGCGCGCCCGCTGCGCGCCAGCGGCGGAAGCTCGTCGCGCGCGGGATGGACGCGGTCGACGGCGAGCGTCAGCGGCCACGTCGCGACGTGCTCGGCGAGCGCGGCGACCGCCCCGCGACTCCAGCGGGGCAGTGGCATCCGCGGCGCGACGTTCGCGTAGACGGCGCCCATCAGCGCCCCGTTGGCGAGGTGGACGAGCGCTCCCACGACCGGCCAGGCGCGGCCGCGCGTGAACGCCTTGCCGAGCAGCTCGCCGTCGTCGTGGTCGACGCCGAAGATCGGCTTGTCGAGCGGCTGCTGTGCAAGCCACACCCCGGCGGCGACGGCTCCGGCGAAGGCTCCACGAACGGTCCTGGCGCGATCGATCACCATGCGGCTCCGCAGACTGTAACGGGCGTCACGAACACGGGTATCGGCTCACATGGATCGCAGCCGCTTGTTGGCGCGTGCGCGCGAGCGCGGCGTCAATCCCGTCGTCTACTGGCTCGCGCGCGCCGTCCTGCAGCCGTTCTTCCTCGTGTACTTCCGCATGAAGCGGATCGGCATGGAGCACGTTCCCGCCGACGGGCCGCTGATCATCGCCTCCAACCACCGCTCGTTCATGGACCCCTGGGTGATCGGCATGCTGCTGCGGCGCCCGATCTACTACGTCGCGAAGACCGAGCTGTTCCGCAATCCGGTGACCGCCTGGCTGCTGAACTCGCTCGGCGCGTTCCCCGTCGACCGCGGCCACGGCGATCGCGACGCGATGGACGCCGCCCGCCGGATCCTCGAGCGCGGCGACGTGGTCGTCATCTTCCCGGAGGGGACGCGCACCCGGCCCGGTCCGCTCGGACCGCCGAAGCGCGGCGTCGGGCGCCTGGCGCTCGAGACGGGCGCGCCGGTCGTGCCCGTCGCCCTGATCGGCACCGAGGCCGTCCGCAGGGGCTGGCGGATCCGCCCCCACAAGGTCCGCATCCGCGCGGGGCGGCCGCTGCGCTTTCCGAGAGTCGACGAGCCGTCGCCGGCGCTCGCGCGCGCGGTGACCGACCGCATCTGGCCGTGCATCGAGCTGCAGTGGGAGTGGCTGGGCGGCACGCCGGCGCTGCGGCGCGCGGCGATCGTCGGGGCCGGTGCCTGGGGAACCGCGCTGGCCGTCGCGTTCGCGCGCGCCGGCCTCGAGGTGGATCTCGGCTGTCGCACCCAGCAGCAGGCCGCGCGCGTCGCGCGCACGCGCGTCAACGAGCGCTACCTGCCGGGCGTGCGCCTGCCCGACGACGTGCGCGTCGCGACCGCGGCCGAGCTTGCGCTCGACCGCGCCGATCTCGTCTGCTTCGCGGTCCCCGCGAGCGCGCTGCCCGCGGCTGTCGCCGCGCACGCCGAGGCCATCCGTCCGCGCGCCGGCGTGCTCGTGCTGTGCAAGGGCCTCGTCGCGCCCCACGGCATGCTGCCCAGCGCCTACGTCGCGCAACGCACGCACGCGCGCGCGGTCGCCTGCCTCGGCGGCCCGAGCCACGCGGCGGACGCGCTCGCCCGCGGCGCCGCACTCGTCGTCGGCTGCGCGGACGAGATCTATGCCGCGCAGATCGCGCGCCTGCTCAAGGACGCCGGCTTCGACACGACGATGACCGCCGACGTCGCCGGCGTCGAGCTCGCCGGCACGGCGAAGAACGCAGCCGCGCTGGCCGCCGCCGCGGCGGGCGTCAGCGGCCCGAATGCGGCCGGCGCCGCCGCCGGCAAGGTCTTCGCGGAGATCGACGCGTTCGCGCGCCACTGCGGCGGGCGGCGGGAGACGTTCGCCGGGCTGGCCGGCGCCGGCGACCTCGTCGCGACCGTCGTCGCCGAGGGCAGTCGCAACCGGCGCGCGGGCGAGCTGCTCGGGCAGGGCGTGCCGGCGCAGAGCATCGGCGATGCGATCGGGCAGTCCAGCGAGGCGCTGGAGGGCGTGGGGCTGCTCGCGCAGACGCTGCGCCGCGAAGGCGTCCCGTCGCCGACGCTCGACCGGCTCGCCGAGCTCGTCGAGGGCCGCATCGACGCGGTTGCCTTCACCGCCGCCGTGACCGCGCCCGGCGGGCGCTTCCGCCGCGCGGAGGCGGATCCGGCGCCGGTCGCCGCGGCGGTCTCCGGCGCAACCGACCGGAGTACCGCGCAGGGGTAGGCTGCATGCGTGGATCGGCCCGACAAGGCTCGTCTCGACGCGGCGTTCTCCGAGCTCTACCGGGCGCATCTGCGCGACGTCTACAGCTACGCGTTCTACCGTGTGGGCAACCACCACGACGCCGAGGACCTGACGGAGCAGACGTTCCTGCAGGCCTACCGGCACTTCGAGCGCGCCCAGGCCGAGTCCGACGGGCGCCCGCTGCGCCCATGGCTGATCCGCATCGCCCACAATCTCGCCGCCAACCTCTACCGCGACCGCTCGCGCCGGCCGCAGACGCCGATCGACGAGACGACCGTGCTCAGCGCGCTGCACACGACCGAGGACCTCGTCGAGGGGCGCGATGAGCTCGCGCGGATCATTGCGGGCATCCAGGAGCTGCCCGACGAGCGGCGCGACGCGCTCATCATGCGCTTCGCGCTCGGAATGGACAACCGCGAGATCGCACGCGCGATGGGCAAGACCGACGGCGCGACGAAGGTCCTCCTGCACCGTGCCATCAAGCAGCTCGAGGGGATCGTGACGCCGGTATGAATCCCGACGCCGCCGGCATGGACATCGAGCGCATGCTGCGCCTCGCGCTGGCGCCGGTCGACCCGCCCGAGACGCTGAAGGCGCGGCTGGAGTCGACGCTGCAGGAGCTCACCGACGCCGCCGTCGACGAGCTCGAGGGCTGGGAGCTGTCGACGATGCGCGATCCGCGCAACTGGGTGCGGCCCGTCGCGGCGTGCGCGGTCGGCCTCTCGGCCGGAACGGCGCTCGTCGTCATCCGCGTCCGCCGGCAGCAGCGCAAGCGCGCCGCGCAGTCGCACAACCCGGTCGACCTCGCCCAGCGCACGCTGCGCGCGGCGGTCGGCGAGGCGCGCAGGCTCGCGCGCCGCGATTGATCCGCGGGCAGCTCGCAGGCGTACCGCGAGCAGATGGCACGCATGCGCAAACCCGCCGACGCGGGGCCCACCGAGCTGCGCGAGCTCGCCGACGAGGAGCTCATGCAGCTCGTTCGCCGCGGTGGGGCCGATGCGTTCGAGGTCGTCTACGAGCGCCACTCGAGCGCCGCCTTCTCGCTCGCGTACCGGATGTGCGGCACGCGCGCGGCCGCCGAGGACGTCGTCCAGGAGTCGTTCCTGTCGCTGTGGCGCAGCGGCGCGCGCTACGACCGCACGCGCGGCTCGGTGCGCACGTGGATGCTGGGCATCGTCCACAACCGCGCGATCGACTCGCTGCGCCGCTCGATCGTGCACGACCGGCGCCGCGCGAGCGACGAGGGGATCGAGGAGCGCTTCGAGGCGCGCGAGCGCACCGAGGCCGAGGTCGCCCGCCGCGACGAGGCCGAGGAGATCCGCCAGGCCCTGCTGACGCTGCCCGCCGAGCAGTGCCGCGTCATCGAGCTGGCGTACTTCGGCGGCTTCACGCAGGCCGAGATCGCCTCGATGCTCGACACGCCTGTCGGTACCGTGAAGGGCAGGATGCGGCTGGGGCTCGAGAAGATGCGTGCCCAGCTCGGCGGGCTGCGCGAGGTGCTGCCGTGAGCACCGAGACCTGCCCGCGGATCGACGACGCGGCGAGCTACGTCCTGCGCGCGATGCCCGACGGCGAGTGGGAGCTGTACGCCGCGCACGTCGCCTCCTGCGCGGTCTGCGCGGCCAAGGTCGCCGAGCTCGGCTTCGTCTCGGACGCGCTGCTCAACGCGGTCCCGCAGCTCGACGCGCCGCCCGAGATCCGCGCGCGCGTCATGGCCGCCGTGCGCGCCGAGGCCGAGCTCCCGGGTGCCGCCGCCGCGCTCGCCGCCCGGTCGGTCGAGCCCGCGCGGACGCGCCGCTTCAACCCGCTGAGGCTGCGGCCGTGGCCGGCGGCCGCCCGGGCCACGGCGCTGGTGGCGCTCGGGATCGGCGGTGGCGCGCTGCTCGTCGGCGGCGGGAGCGACCCGACGACGCGGACGATCGCCTGCGCGAGCGCGCCCGCCGGGGCCAGCTGTCAGATGCGCCTCAGCGGCGACGAGGCGACGCTCGTCGTCGCGGACATGAAGGCCCCGCCGGACGGGCGCATCTACCAGGTCTGGCTCGATCGCGACGACGGCACGGCGCCCGAGCCCACCGAGGCGCTCTTCTCCGTCCGCAACGGCCGCGCGTCGGTCGACGTGCCCGGCGACCTTGCCGACGTCGAGCGTGTGCTCGTCACCCACGAGCCGCTCGGCGGTAGCGAGGTGCCCACGCGCCAGCCGGTGATCGCGGCGCCGATCGCGTAGCCGCCGCCACGGCCCGCGTCGCCGGTCCGGCCCTTGCGACTGGTAGGTTCAGTTGCCATGGAAGCGTCGACCGCAACGACCTGCTATCGCCACTCCGATCGCGAGACGGGGGTCTCGTGCTCGTCCTGCGGGCGGCCGATCTGCCCGGAGTGCATGACGCCGACGCCGGTCGGCATGCGCTGCCCGGAGTGCTCGCGCCAGACGACGAAGGTCCGCACGGCCGCGACGATCCGGCGCGACCCGCAGCTGACCTACGTGCTGATGGGGCTCAGCGTCATCGCGTTCGTGGCGACGATGGCGGGTGGTGGCGGGCTGGTGAGCCGCGGCGGCGGCGAGGTGATCGCCAACGGCGCGCTGTTCGGGCCGGCCGTCGCGGACGGCGAGTGGTGGCGGATCGTCACGGCCGGCTTCCTGCACGCCGGCCTGCTGCACCTCGCGTTCAACATGTACTTTCTGTACTTCCTCGGGACGCTGATGGAGCCCGTGATCGGCAAGCTGCGCTTCGGGATCATCTACTTCGTCTCGCTGTTCGGCGGCTCGTTCGGCGCGCTCCTGCTCACGCCCGACCGCTTCACGGTCGGCGCCTCCGGGGCCGTCTTCGGTCTCATGGGCGCGGCGATCATCGCGATGCGCGTGCGCGGGATCGACCCGATGCAGTCCGGCCTGGGCATGACGCTGCTGCTGAACCTCGGAATCACCTTCCTCATCCCCGGCATCTCGATCGGCGGTCACCTCGGCGGACTCGTCGCCGGCGGG
The DNA here is from genome assembly GCA_035551055.1 of Solirubrobacteraceae bacterium. Lineage (GTDB taxonomy): Bacteria > Actinomycetota > Thermoleophilia > Solirubrobacterales > Solirubrobacteraceae > CADCVQ01. The sequence goes on along the minus strand of DASZOA010000503.1, from coordinate 605 downwards.
ATCGTCGGCGTGCTCATGTTCGAGCTGGCCGAGCGCCGGCGCGCGCCGACGGCGCCCGTGCTCGGCGCCTGCGTCGCGCTCGCGGTCGTGCTCGCGGTCGGCTGCGTGGCGATCGCCGGGAGCGCGACGGGCCTCTGATCACGGGCTGGTTGCGTCCGTCGACGTCGGCTTCGACGCCACGGCGTCCGCTCGCTGGCAGCGCCAGAGGAGCGGTTTGCGCTGTTCGACCTCATCGGCCACTTCGCCGAGGTCGCCGAGGCGCTGCTACGCGCCTGGCGCAGCCAGAGTTTGCCCGCGCTGTGGCGCCGCGAGAACCTTCCGGAGGACGGGCCCCAAGCCGGGGTACCGCCAAGAAGGCGCTCGGGCGCCGCGAGCGCAGGCACGCAGTACGCCGAGACGGGGGTGGTGACCGGGTGGTCCTACGCGAAGGTGAACCGTTGGTGCCTGTCGCTCGCGGATGGGGCGTGCGTCGGGGTCGGCGAGCGACACGAGCCGCTCGGTGATCGGCTCGCCGGCGAGGCGCGTCTCGATCTGGCCGGCGACGCGCTGGCAGCGTTCGGCGAGCTCCTCGAGCCGGCGGGCAGCGCGCAGCTTGGCCTTCGCGC
>DASZOA010000502.1:0-5811 GCA_035551055.1 Solirubrobacteraceae bacterium | reverse complement strand
CCCGGCGTCGCACGCGTTCGCGGCTGGCGAAGCTGCACCGAGCGCGCCTCGCCGCCGCCGCGATCGGAGATCACCGTCGACACGATCGACGCGTGGAGGCGCCGCTACGTCCGCTCGCGCGTGCCTGCGACCGCGATCGCCGGGTCCTGACTGCCGGCACGCACGTCTCGCCGCGCGCGTATCGTTGTTGCAGGTGACGACCCGCGGCCGGAAGCACGCGATGCGCACCCTCGTGATCTTGCACTCGCCGGCGGCCCCCGGCCCGCCTCAACACGTCTTCTCCTGGCTGTCGCCGCTCGCCCAGCGCGGTCCCCTGGCCGCGATCGTGCCGGCGGCAGGCTCGGCTGCGGACCTGTACGCGACGATCGGGACGACCGCGGTGCTCGCCTTCGATGCGCTGACCTACCCTGGCCGGCCGAGCGCCGTCGGACGCCACGCCGCCCGCCTCGCAGCCGACGTGCGCACCTTCCGCCGCGTCATGCGCCGCTTCCGCCCCGATCTCGTGGTCATCGTCACGGCGGCGCTTCCCGCAGCTCTCGTGGCGGCGCGCCTGCAACGCGTTCCGACCGTGGTCTTCGTCGGCGAGATCCTCGACAAGGGCCACGTGGTCAGCCGGGGCCGGCGCCTCGGCGCCTGGGCGATGACCCGGTTGACCGGCGCCCTGGCCGACGCGATCGTCTGCTGCTCGGAGGCGGTCGCGCGGCAGTTCTCGCCGAGCGGGACACGCCTGCTGACGACGATTTACCCGGGCGTGAACGGAACATATGCTGGCGGTGACGGCGCTCGGTTCCGCGCGCAGCACGGCCTCACGGATGCGGACCCGTGCCTGGCGGTGGTCGGCAACGTGACGCCGGCACGTGGGCAGGACATCGTCATCCGGGCGCTTCCGGCGTTGCGCGCGGAGCTTCCGAGCGTCCGCTGCGTGATCGCCGGCGTCCCCCATGCGCGGGCCGGCGATCTCGCCTACCGCGAGGAGCTCGCGACGCTCGCCCGCCGGCTCGACGTCGAAGATGCGGTGGCGTTCGTCGGCCTGGTCGACCCGATCGCCGACCTGTACGCGGCATCGGACGTCGTCGTCAACCCGGTGCGCGTCAACGAGGCGTTCGGACGCGTCGCGGTGGAGGCGCTCAGCGCCGGCTGTCCGGTCGTGGCGGCTCGCATCGGCGCGATCCCCGAGGTCGTGCGCGACGGGCACGAGGCGCTGCTGTTCGAGGCGGAGGACCACGAGGCGCTGGGCGAGACGGTCACGCGCCTGTGGCGCGATCACCGGTTGCGAGAGGAGCTCGTGCGCAACGGCCGCAGACGCGTCGAGACCACGTTCCGCGATAGCGTGGCCGTGGACGCCTTCGGCGACGTCGTCGACAGGGTCCTCGCTGCCCGTGACGCGCTGCCCGCCAGCTCGACGCCGGCGGCGGCGAGGTGAGCATCGGGACGCCGGCACGATCGGAGACGGCGCTCGAATCGGGAGCGGGACGCCCGCCGCTCGATCACCCCCGCGCGGCCGCAGCGCGGTGGCTGCCAGGCACGGCGGTCACCCTCGGCGCAGTGGCCTGCGCGGCGCTCGTGGCCGTCTGGCCCACGCTCACGCTGTCCGTGCTCGGCCTGGTGGTCGTCATCGCGCTCGCGTTCCGAGCGCCGCCGTTCGGAGTCGCCGGAGCCATCCTCCTGTACGGGTTCGAGGGCGTCATCAAGGTCGGACTCGCTCGCGAGATCCCTGCGCTCGGTGTGGCCCCCGAGGCGGTCGGTGCCGCCCTCATCGATCTCGCCCTGTTCGCGGCCGTGCTCGGGGTCCTGCGGCAGGACCGCGGGCGGACGCTCCTGGCGATCTGGCGCAACGGCGGCCGCTGGACGCGCATCGGCCTCGCGCTGCTCGCGGGCTGGCTCGCCCTCTCCGTCCTGCAGATCCCGCTGACTGGCGACCTCGGCACCGCCCTGGCCGGCCTGCGGCTGACCCAGGCCTATGTCCTGGCCCTCCTGGCCGGCGCGATGGTGTTGGCCGCGCGCCCGCCCGAGCGCGTGCTGTCCGCGCTCGTCGCCGTCCTGCTCGTGATCGCGGCCTACGCCGCGTTCCGGGCCGTGGTCGGCCCGTCGGCGGACGAGCGCGTGGCGGCGTTCAGTCGCTCCACCACGCCGCTCGTCCCGGTCGAGAACGGCGTCATCTTCCGCAACATCGGCTCCTTCTCGAGCGCGATCGGGCTCGCGAGCTTCCTCGTGCCGTCCGCGGTCTTCCTCTTCGCGGTCGGGTTGTCCCCCGCCGTGCGCCTGCGGCTTGCCGCCTGGGTCGGCGTCGCGCTCGTCCTGCTCGCGCTCGTCGCCACCTATGTGCGCACGAGCCTGATCGCGATCGCGTTGGGGGTCGTCTGTGCGGCGGCGCTCTTTGCGGCCGGCAGCGACCTGGCGAGGAGGACGAAGGCCGCGCTCGCGCTGGTCAGCGTCCCGGTCGTGGTCGTGCTGCTCATGCTCGGCACGCTTGCCGAGACCACCCTGTCGGGCAACTCCGCCCAGGTCCAGCAGCGCTCGGCCGGAGTGCTCAACCCGCTCTCCGACCCGTCGGTCAGGACGCGGCTGCAGCGCTGGCGCGACGCGCTGGGCGTCGTGGCGGCCAACCCGCTGGGCACCGGCGTGGGAACGGTGGGAAGCGCAACGTCCGACAACGAGCAGGGCACGTCGACATTCGCCGACAACACCTACCTGAAGATCCTGCAGGAGCAGGGTCCAATCGGCGGCGTCGCGTTCGGCTTCGGCGTTCTGCTGACCTTCATCGGCGCTGCGCTGGGCGTCGTGCGTCGCTCGATCACCCGCCGGGCGCCGGGCATCGCGGCGCTCAGCGCGTCCGCCTCGTTCTTCGTGCTCGGCTTGACGTCCGAGGCGATCGAGCAGCCGGGCAAGGTCCTGGGCTGGCTGTTCCTCGGCGTCGCGCTATGGGCCGCGTTCGGCAGTGCGCCCGAAGGGCGGGCGCACGTCGCCGGCGCGCGGAGCAGGTTGCGCCGGGAAGACGTGCGACGGCTGGTCGGCTCGCTTCCGGCCTGGTCGCGTTCGCGCTCCGCGGCGCTGGTTGCGCTGCTGCTGGTCACCGTGCCGGTGATCGTGAGCCTGCTGCGCGCTCCGGACTACGCGACGACGCTCGAGGTGTTCCCCGCGCGGCCCGCGGGCAATGCCGGCGTGAGCAGCGTCCACGGTCCGGCGCTCCCCGGCGTCGTCTCGAACCCCGGCTTCCAGGCCGGCTCGCGGGGCTGGGACGAGCATCCCGGGTTCGCGCTTAGCCGCTCGACCGACATATCGCATTCCGGCACGGCGTCGCTGGCCTCCGTACGCGCCGGGGCGTCCTCGCTGCAGCCGACGGCCGCCTCCGCGCGCGTCGTGCTGCCGGGCGCCGGCCGGTACCAGGTGCAGGCATCGGTGCACGTGCCGCGCGGATACCGCGGCGGATCGCCGGCGATCGCGCTCGAAGGCTTCTCGCGCAGCAGGCGCCTGGACGTGCGGGCCGCCGATCCCGGCGTGCAGGGGCGCTGGCAGCCGATCTCGAGCGAGTTCGTGGTGGACCCCGAGGACGTGCCGGGCCGCATCGTCTTGCAGGTCGACGCGCCGCTGCCCCCCGCCGGACAGGTGCTCCACTGGGACGACGTCAGCGTGGCGTCGTGGAACGCCGCCGCCATGCCGGCGCCCGCGCGGGTCAACCTCGTCTCGAACGCCGGGTTCGAGTACGACACCAACGGATGGGGCGATCCCCCGGCCTATACGGCCCTGCGCTCCGACAGGCTCGCCCATGGCGGCACCGCGTCGCTGCGCACCTACGGCGAGCAGCGTGCCCCACGCGACACGAACGCGGGATACACCAACGTCGTCTTTCCGCGCGCCGGCACGTACCGGGCTCGGGCCTGGGCGTACCTCCCGCGACGCGCGCGAGCAACTCGCCCCGGCGTCTTCCTCGAGGGCTTTGCCGGAAGCACGCAGCTCGCCCAGCGCCTCGCGGATCCCAATCTGCGTGACGCCTGGCAGCCGGTGTCGGTCAGGGTCGAGATCTCTTCGCAGGATCTGGAGGGGTCGCTCGTCCTGCGCAACGTTCCCGACGCGGCCGGGGTGACCGCGAGCGACCGCGCTAGAGCGGCCCTGGTGTACTGGGACGACATCAGCGTGCCGGTGATGCGTCGCCCGCCCCCGCGCCGCGGGCTCGAGTTGGCCGGAACCCTGCGCGCCGCGCTCGAGGAACCCCAGCTGCGGTTCGAGATCGCGTCGATGACCGACGACAACGACCTCTACGATCCACGGCACGTGACCGTCGCGCGCAGCTCGCGCGCGGCCACGCTGAGCTTCATCGTGACGGTGGCACACGATGTCCCGGCCGACGCGCGCCGGCTGATCGGCCCGTTGCGCTTCGCCCTCGTCCGTGCTGCGCGGCGCAGCACGCTGCGGCGAACCCAGACCGAGCTGCAGGAGCTGATCACCGCGATCGGGCGGACGCTGCCTCCGCGGCGGCGCGCACTGCTGCAGGCGCGCGCGAACGTCCTGCAACGCGTGATCGGCGCGCAGGCGGCAGACGCGGTGGCGCTGCCCGCCCCCGTAGCCGAGGGGACCGCCGCGACGCGCCGGGAGCAGCGGCGGGTTCAGGGAAACCGGCAGAAGGTCATCGCCAGGCTGGGCGACGGGCTCCCGCCGAGGCAGCGCGCCCTGGTTCAGCAGCGGGCTGACGACCTGCAACGGCGGGTCGCCGCTCAAGCGGCCGAATACGTCGTGCTGCCCTCGGGCTCCGCCGCGCGGCCGACGAGAGCGGTCGATCGCCTGCTCGAAAAGCTGCCGGGGCCCTTCCCCCCACGCGTCGCGCCCGGGGCGGCGGTGCTGGCGGGAGGCCTCTGCGCGCTGCTGCTGTTCGGGCTGCTCCTCGTCGGCGCCGCAACGCGCGGATTCGCCGCTGCGCGAGTCCCGTAGCGATGCTCGGAGGGCGCGTCACCGCGGGGATCTTGGTCGTCTGGACGGCGGCGATGGCCGCGTGGCTCGTGTTGTACCGCGGCGCGGACGCGACGTGCGGGCCCGAGATCTACCGCAACTGCCAGATCGGCCTGAAGGTCACACCTGGCCTCGGCCGTCCCGGCATCGTCCTGCTCTGGTCACTCGGCGTCGTCGCGCTCGCGCTGACGTGGGTCACGACTCGCCCCGGCTCGAAGGCGATGCGGCGCGCGGAGCGGCTGTACACGGGATTCGCGCCGCCACCAGCGGATGCGAGCAGCGCCGGCAGACGGAGGTGGGCGACCCCGCTGCCGGCGTGGCTGCGTGCCACGGCCAAGCTGGCAGCCTTCATCGCCCCGGCCGCGGTCGTGGTCACCGTCGCAGCCGCTACGCGCTCAGGAGCTCCGGACCCGGCCGCAGCCGTGCGCATCCAGGTTCTCTCGGCGGTCCTTCAGGGATCGGATTCGACGTCCGCGCGGCGCCGGGCTCCGGCTCGCCTCACGGTCCGCGTGCGCGTCGCGAACAACGGCGAGCGCTCCATACGGGACGGCGACGCGGTCCTGCTGGCCCGGCCGGGAGCGCCCGCGGGCTTCTTCGTCAGCGCGGCGGCGGATCCGCTGCGTCAGCCACTCGCACCGGGGTCCGTTGCCGCCAACACCCTGCGGTTCGAGATCGCGCCGGCGCTGGCCGACGCGCTGGCGCGGGCGCGCCGCGCTCAGCTGAGCATCGCCGGTGAAACCGTCCAGTTGACCTTCCGTGTCCGCCGCGCCACAGGTCGCCGTGCTGCAGCCGACCCCAGGCGCGCCGCGACGAGACGACCGGCTCAGGCGGCGGCGCCACCGCCGCGACCGCGGCGCAGGGCGGCGC
>DASZOA010000501.1:0-1787 GCA_035551055.1 Solirubrobacteraceae bacterium | reverse complement strand
GCCTCGCGCGGATACGGCCCGCGCGAGGCCGTCCTGCTCGGCAGCGCCACGAGCCGCCTGGCGCACACGGCGCGCTGCCCGCTGCTCGTCACCCCTCGCGCCATCGCGTTCGACCTGCTCGGCTAGGCTGGCAGAGTCCACGGCGGTCGGCGACGACCGATCACCACCCCTTCCAGGCTGCCGATCGGCTATCACCTCCACGAGCGTCGGCTGCGCCGCCTGATCGACGTCGGCCGGGGCCTGCTGTCGCAGCTGGACCCGGAGCCCGTGCTCAACCAGGTGCTGGAGACGGCGCCCGAGATCACGGGCACCCGCTACGCCGCGGCCGCCGCGAGCTGGAGCGCTTCATCACGCGCGGGATCGACGCCGAGACGCACCGCGCGATCGGAGATCTGCCACGCGGGCGCGCCATCCTCGGGGTGCTGATCGACGATCCGCGGCCGCTGCGGATCACGAGCGTCGGCGAGCATTCGACGTCATACGGCTTTCCGCCCGCGCACCCGCCGATGTCGAGCTTCCTCGGCGTGCCGGTGCTCGTGCGCGGCACCTGGAGGCGGCGCGCACGATCGCCGTCGCCGTCGGTGCCGAGATGCAGCTCGAGAACGTGCTCGAGCTGATCGCCAAGCGCGGTCGCGAGCTGGTGGAGGCGCGCAGCCTCGTCATCCTGCTGCAGGAGGGCGATGACCTCGTCGTCGCGGCGAGCGCCGGCGTGACCGAGCGCGCGACGGGGGCGCGGGTGCCGATCGAGGGTTCGACGAGCGGACAGATGCTCGGCGTGCTCGCGGCCTTCGATCGCGGCTCGCACGCAGCGGGGGTCTCCGAGGACGACGAGGCCACGCTGCGGGCGTTCGCGCCACCCCGCCGACCGCGGTCGCGCTCGCCCAGACCGTTCCAGCACGAGCGGCTGCGCCACTCGCTGGAGGCGGGCGAGGCGGAGCGGCGGCGGTGGGCGCGCGAGCTGCACGACGAGGCGCTGCAGGGACTGGGCGGGCTGCGGGTGATCTGTCGTCGGCGCTGCGGCGCGTCGAGCAGGGCGACGCCGCCGAGCTGCTGCGCGAGGGCGTCGGGCAGGTCGAGCGCGAGATCGAGAACGTGCGCGTGTCATCACCGAGCTGCGCCCGGCGGCGCTCGACGAGCTCGGCCGGCGACTGGGCCAGGATCTCGAGACCACCGTCTACCGCCTCGTGCAGGAGGCGCTGACGAACGTCGCCAAGCACGCCCGCGCCGAGCATGCGCGCGTCGCCGTCGGCCCCGCCGATGGGCGGCTGCACGTCGAGGTCGCCGATGGGCACGACGGTCCGCGCCGTGCTGCCGATCTCGCAGTTCGACGAGCCCGCGGTCGGGGACGTGGTGCACGGGATGGCGCGTGACGAGCGGCGCGGCCCGGCAGCGCGCGTTCAGGCGAGCAGCTACTCGTCGTCGGGCGGTGGCACGAGCAGCACCGGCCGGCCGGCGTGGCGGGCGATGCCCTCGGCGGTGCTCCCCAGCAGCGCGGCCGCCAGCGGCGAGCGCCCGCGCGTGCCGCTGACGACGACCGCGGCGTCGTGGTCCTCGGCGACACGCAGGATCGCGCCCGCCGCGTTGCGCGCGGCCGCGAGCGCCGCCGTCTCGCTGGACCAGCCGGCCTCGCCGAGCAGCACCGATCCGTGGCGAGCGTGTGACTCGGCCTCGCGCCGCGCGGACTCGTCGAGCGCCTCGGCGCCCTTGCGGGCGATCTCGTCGGGGACGGCGAGCATCGCGGCGCCGACGGCGTAGGCCGCGCTCTGCCAGGCGCACGCGACGAGCGC
>DASZOA010000500.1:0-13310 GCA_035551055.1 Solirubrobacteraceae bacterium | reverse complement strand
TCGATCGTCGCGAACGGGCTGCGCGTCGTCGGGCTCACGACTCCAAGCTTGCCAAACCCGGCGGTTCGCCGGGGTGCTGGGGGTGCGGGCGGACGTGCGCCGCGCTCGGTGAGGGTAGTCCGGCGGCGTGAGCGTCGACGCGCGCAAGCTCATCATGGGCGACTGGTCGCGCGTCGTGCGCGACCCGCTCGACGTGCTGCGACTGGTGTTCGGCGCGGGGACGGTCGCCTTCGCCGCGGCCGGCGACGCCGCCGGCGCCTTCAACCTGCTGCTGGCGTTCGCGATCCTCGTCGCCGCCCGCTTCGCCAACCTGCCGCGCCTGTATGACCTGGCGCTGATCGTGGCGCTTGCGTTCACGCAGGGCGGCGAGGCGCTGAACCTCTACGACGCGCTTGCCTGGTACGACCGCGTCGTGCACTTCCTCGTGCCGTTGCTCAGCTCGCAGGTCTTCTACCTCTGCCTGGCGCGGATCGAGCTCATGCCCGACCCTCGGCAGCGGACGCTGCCCAACCACGAGGCGGGGATGTTCGTCGCGGTCTTCGCGCTCGGCCTCGCCGCCGGTGCGCTCTGGGAGATCTTCGAGTGGACCTCGGACGGCCTCTTCGGCTCGAACCTGTCGGAGGGCAACGCCGACACGGTCGGCGACCTCATCGCCGACGCCCTGGGATCGCTGGCGGGCGGTGCGCTGATGGTGCTGTGGGCGAAGCGCGGCTGGGGCTCGGTGCGGCGGATCCCCGGCGAGTCGCGGTACGAGGACACGTTCGCGTGAGCCCGCCGCTCAGCGCGCCAGCAGCTTCTCGACGTACTTCGCCACGACGTCGACCTCGAGGTTGACGCGCGCGCCGGCGAGCGCCGCGCCGAGCGTCGTGCGCCGCAGCGTCTCGGGGATGAGCGAGACGTCGAATCCCGCGTCGTCGATCGCCGCGACCGTGAGCGACACCCCCTCGACGGCGATCGAGCCCTTGTGCACGACGTAGCGCAGCAGCGCCGGGTCCGCCGGCCGGATCGTCACGACGCGCGCGAAGCCGTCCTCGCGCACCGCGGCGACCGTGCCGAGCCCGTCGACGTGGCCCTGCACGATGTGACCGCCGAGCCGATCGGCGGCGCGCACCGCGAGCTCGAGGTTGACCGCGGCGCCCGGCTCGATCGCGCCGAGCGTGCTGCGCGCGAGCGTCTCGCGCATGACCGCGGTCGCAAAGCCGGCGGAGTCGACCGCCGTCGCCGTCAGGCAGACGCCGTTGACCGCCACCGAGTCGCCCTCGCCGACCTCGGCGGCCAGGCGCGTGCGCAGGGTCAGCCGCAGGCCGTCGGCGGTCGCGTCGACCGCCGCGACGCTGCCGAGGTCTGCCACGAGGCCGGTGAACAGGGGCCTACCACTCCTTCAGCCGCGCCGAGATCAGCAGGTCATCGGCGACGCGCTCGCAGTCGAGCGTCAGCGCGCGCAGCGCCTCGGAGATCCGATCGACGCCCTCGCCCTCGAGCGGATCGCGGGCCGCGCGGCCGCCGAGCAGCAGCGGCGCCAGGAAGAGGCGCACCTCGTCGATCTCGCCCGCGTCGAGGAACGCGCCCGCGAGGTGCGGACCGCCCTCGAGCAGCATCGACGTGACGCCGCGAGCGCCGAGCTGGTCGAGCGCCGAGCGCACGCGCGCCGGCTCGTTGCCGCCGGTCGCGACGACGACCTCGGCGCCCGCGGTCTCCAGCGCCTCGACGGCCGAGCGCGGCGCGGCGCGCGAGACGACGACCGTCAGCGCCGACTCCGGCGCCGCCGACACGAGCTTGGAGTCCAGCGGCAGCCGCGCGGTCGCGTCGAAGACCACGCGGCGCGGCTGGTGGTGGACGCCCTCGACGCGCGCGGTCAGCTGCGGGTCGTCGGCGAGCGCGGTGCCGATCCCGACGGCGACGGCGTCGACGCGCGCCCGCCAGCGGTGCGCGCGGGCGCGGCTCGACTCGTCGGAGATCCACTGCGAGTCGCCGCTGCGCGTGGCGACCTTGCCGTCGAGCGTCATCGCCGACTTGAAGACGATCCACGGCCGCCCGCGGCGGGCATGCTTGCGAAAGGCCTGGTTGACCAGCCGGGCGCGGGCGGCGAGCTCGCCGTCGGCGACGTCGACCGCGATCCCCTCGTCGCGCAGGATCCCCAGCCCGCGGCCGGACGCCTTCGCGCTCGGGTCGTCGGACGCGACGACGACGCGGGCGATCCCGGCGGCGATGATCGCGTCGGTGCACGGCGGCGTCTTGCCGTGGTGACAGCAGGGCTCCAGCGAGACGTACAGCGTCGCGCCGGTCAGGTCGGCGCCCGCCGCGGCGGCGATCGCGTTGACCTCGGCGTGAGGCCCGCCGCACTCCTCGTGCCAGCCCTCCGCGAGGACCGTGCCGTCGCGCACGAGCAGCGCGCCCACCATCGGGTTGGGGTGCACGCGTCCGAGCCCGAACTCCGCGAGCTCGATCGAGCGCGCGAGATGTTCGTGGTCGGCCGCGGTCAGTGTTGCCACAGGCCCAGCATACGGCCGCGGGTCGGGGTTGCGGGCGGCGTCCGCCGCCGGCGGGCCGGTCGGTCGATCAGCGCGAGCCGGCGAGCCCGTCCGCGCAGCTGCCGCCCCGCAGGCGATAGATCGTCATCTCGGGGCCGGGGCGGTTGTAGGCCAGCGGGTAGTAGTTGAACGCCCAGTCGAAGTTGAACTTCACCGGCCCCTTGCCGCGGGCGTACGGCGAGACCGCGTAGGCGACCCGGGAGCGCCGTTCGAGCTCTCGGTAGTACGCCAGCGCGTTGGGCACCGCCTCCGGCTCGGCCTCGGCGCGCCCGCGCTGCGTCGAGCCGACGACGACCCAGCAGTACCTCTGCCGCTCGAAGAGGTCCACGAGCTCGGGGTGCAGCACGCGCTCGAAGTCCTCGATGTTGACGATCACGCCCGCGCCCGGCAGCGTCGCCCCGGTCTTGGGGTCGATCTTCGAGCGGCTGAGCGGATACTTGTTCCAGCGGTTGCCGTTGGCGGTGATCGGCGACGGGTTGCCGATGTCCTGCGCCCACTGGTCGGGGACGACCGGCTCGACGACGACCTTCGTGCCCGCGGGGACGTTGAGCACCATCCAGTCGCGCGCGATGTTGCGCGTGTCCTCGCGCGAGGTGACCAGCCCCGAGTGCAGCGAGTACACGAAGCCCTGCCCGCAGAGGGCGACCACGGCCGCTGCCACGAACGTCGGTCGCAGCGCCGTCGAGAAGCGCGCGAGCCAGTCGCTGAGCTCGATCGCCGCGTACGCCGCCAGCACGCAGACGAACGGGAACACCGGCATCAGCCAGCGCCCGAAGTAGCGCTCCTGGGAGCCCATGAACAGCACGAAGACGACGATCGGCGGCGCGAGCATCCACAGCAGGCGGCGCTCGTCGAAGAACAGCCGCACGGCGCCGCCGACCGCGAACGCCAGCGGCACCCAGCCAAGTCCCCAGCCGAACGACCACAGGTAGTACGCGTAGCCCGAGTCCTGCGTGAGGCCGAGCTTGCCGGCGGCGTCGCCGGAGGCCGTCGACTGGTGCGTCAGCCCCTCCCAGAACGACGCGAAGTCCAGGACCGAGTACGGGTTGGCGACGAGGAACGTCAGCAGCGACAGCGCGGCCGCCAGCGCGGTCCCGCGCAGCGCCCCGCCCCTCCCCCCGCTCGCGGCGAACTGCGCGGCCGCGGCGGCGGCGATCGCCAGCAGCACGATCCCGCCCGTGTACTTCGTCGCGCACGCCAGCCCGAGTCCGACGCCCGCCCAGGCGTAGTCGCGCAGCCGGCCGGTGCGCAGGATCCCGGCGGCGCCCCACAGCGCCAGGCAGACGCCGGCCAGCGTCGGCACGTCGTTGAGCGCGAGCTTGGAGTAGAAGACCGGCAGGAACGCGACCGCGAAGACGCCCGCCGACAGCAGGCCGACGCGCCGATCGACGAGCCGCGACCCGGCGAGGTACAGCAGCCAGACCGCGAGCGTCCCGGTCAGCGCCGCGACCGTGCGCGAGATGAGCCAGATCTCGGTCGGATCGGCGGCGAAGGAGTTCGCGACCGCCTCCCGGCCGCCGTACCAGACGGCGAGCACGAGGTGCACGAGATACGTGTACGCCGGCGGGTTGACGTAGTAGTTGGGGTCCCAGTCGTGTCCGAAGAGCCCGATCGCGCGGGTCACGAAGTGGGCGTTCTCGTCGGCGTTGTACGCGTACGGCAGGCCGTGGCCGATGCCCCAGACGCGCAGTCCGAACGCCAGCAGCAGGACCGCGCCGATCGCCAGCCCCCAGCCGACGCGCTCGCGGCCGAGGCGGCGCAGGCGCTGCGCGGGCGCGGTGAGCAGCCCGGTCAGCCGGTCCGCCCGCTGCGGGGATCGGCGCGAGTCGCGCAGCTGGCTCTCAACAGCGGACATAGGCGGCGTAGTAGCGGCTCGTCGCGGCGCGCCGGAAGCCGGCGGGCGGGAGGTTGTCGACGGTCTCGTCGTTGTCGGTCACGAACGCCTGCTTGAAGATCGCCGGGCGGTCATGCACGAGGATCGCGACGCCGCGGCGCGGGATCCCGACGTCGCGCGAGGAGCGCGCGAGCACGTCGGAGCGCGGCCGGTCGAGGATCCAGCGCACGTCGGGGATGAGCTTGTGGTTTGGCACGTAGACCGGCCCGCAGCGCAGAGCACGCGCGACAGCGGGATCCCGCAGCACCTGCTCGAGCGCGACATGGGCGTCGCCGCGGAAGCGAAGCTCGTTGCGCAGCTGCGTGAGGTTAACGCGCGTCGCGGTGAAGACGACCCCGAAGATCACGAGCGCCGCCGCGCCGGCGGTCCACGCGCGCCGCCAGATCGTGCCCGGCTCGAGCATCGTCCAGCCGGCGATGAAGACCGCCGCGAAGATCATCACGCAGAGCGACGGGACGAGCAGGTAGCGGTCGATGACCGACAGTCCGGCGAGGCCGACGAGCGCGAACGTGCCGGCGCCGAGCGCGAACAGCACGAGCGGCATGAGCGCGCGGCGCGGCGTGAGCACGATCGCCAGGACGAGCCCGATCGCGCCGGCGACGACGACCGGGAACTTCGCGAGCTTGACGAGGAACGCGTACAGCGCGGCCGGCACGGCGGCGCCGCCCTTGTTGCGCCCGAGCTCCTCGGCGAGGTCGCGCGTGCCGGTCAGCGAGTACAGCGCGTTGCCGGTCACCGCCAGGTCGACGCCGGTCCAGACGAGCGGCCCGACCGCGGCGAGCGCGGCGTACAGCGCCCGCCGGCCCCATGTCGCGCGCGGCGCCAGCCACAGCCAGTATGCGCCCGCCAGCAGCCACGCCTCGGGGCGCATGAGCCCGGCCGCCGCGAGCAGCCCGAGCACGATCAGCGGGTGGCGGCGCGGCGCGCGCAGCTCGATCACCGCCGCCCAGATGACCACCGCGAGGTAGGGGATGTCGATGTAGCCGCGCGCGGCGAGGAACGGAAAGTCGAAGCGCGTCACGAGCAGCGCCGCGGCGACGGCGCCGACGAGCGGGGTGAACGCCGTCTTGCCGAGCGCGTACAGGCCCGCCACGAGCGCCAGGAAGGAGATCACCGTGCAGGCGACCATGACGCGGTCGGCGCCGTCGCCGAGCGGCACCAGCAGCGCCCCGAAGGCGATCGCCAGCGGGTGCTCGGTCGGGGCGCGGTAGGCGGTGAACGAGAGCGGTTCGAGGGCGAGCAGCTCGCGCCCCCACAGCAGCGAGTAGTACGAGTCGTAGTTGGGGTAGGTCGGGAAGACGAGGAAGCCGACGAGCGCCGCGAGGGCCAGCGCGACGAGGCCGACGCGCTCGAGCACGGACGTGGGCGGCCGCGTCAGGCGGCGCCGCCGCCGGGGGCGGGCCTCGGCAGGCGACCGCGACGCGACGTCGGCCGGGCTGGCGGTGCTGGGCACGGATGACGCGGCGATGGCCGTTAGCATTCCACGCGGACCCGCCGCATGAAGCTGATCATCCAGATCCCCTGCTTCAACGAGGAGCAGACACTTCCGCTCGTCCTCGCGGACCTGCCGCGCCGGCTGGAGGGCTTCGACACCGTCGAGTGGCTAATCATCGACGACGGCTCGACGGACCGCACGATCGAGATCGCGCGCGCCGGCGGCGTCGACCACATCGTGCGCCTGACGAACAACAAGGGCCTCGCGGCGGGCTTCCAGGCGGGACTCGACGCGTGCCTGAAGCTCGGCGCCGACGTGATCGTCAACACCGACGGCGACAACCAGTACGACGGGCGCGACATCCCCAAGCTCGTCGAGCCGATCCTCGCCGGCACGGCCGACATGGTCGTCGGCGATCGCGAGGTCCGCACGATCGAGCACTTCTCGCCGCTGAAGGTCACGCTCCAGCGGCTGGGGTCGTGGGTCGTGCGCCGGGCATCCTCGACCGAGATCCCCGACACGACCTCGGGCTTTCGCGCCTACAACCGCGAGGCGGCGATCCAGATGGCGGTCGTGTCGAAGTTCACGTACACGCTGGAGACGATCATCCAGGCCGGCAAGCAGCTCGTCGCGATCGACCACGTCGCGATCAAGACGAACCCCAAGACGCGCGAGTCGCGCCTGTTTCCCTCGATGTGGGCCTACGTGCGGCGCAACATGGTGTCGATCTTCCGCATCTACTCGCAGTACGAGCCGCTGCGCGTGTTCATGACCGCGGCCGTCGTGATCGGGCTGATCGCGCTCGTCGTCTGGGGTCGGTTCGCCTACTTCTACATCGTCGAGGACGAGGGCGCCGGCCACGTGCAGTCGCTGATCCTCGGCGCGGTGCTGTTCAACGCCGCGATGGTGCTCGCCGCCCTCGGCGTCATCGGCGACCTCATGTCGGCCCAGCGCACGATGATCCAGCGCACGTTCGAGCGCGTGCGGCGCATCGAGCTGCAGCTCGGGGTCGCGCCGTCGCACTACGAGCCCGGCGAAAGCCCGACCGGTCAGGGCGCGACGACGGGGGCCGGCGCGGGCGCGGCCACCGGCAAGACCGAGGAGCGCGACGTGGTGCGCCTGTGACGCCCGAGGTCACGCTCGACCGCGAGGGGACGGTCACCGGCAACACCTACGACAAGTACGGCTCCACCAACCCGGTCGTGCGGCGTCTCATGAGCGGCTTCGAGCGCACGCTCGACGAGCTGCTCGCGCGCGCCGACCCGCAGTCGCTGCTCGACGTCGGCTGCGGCGAGGGCGTGCTGACGCACAAGTGGGCCCAGCGGCTGGACGGGCGCCGCGTCGTCGGCATCGACCTCGACGACCCGCAGCTCCACGCGCTGTGGGAGCAGCGCCGGGCGCCGAACCTGACCTACCAGGTGATGAAGGCCGAGAACCTGCCCTTCGCCGACGGCGAGTTCGACGTCGCGACGGCGATCGAGGTGCTCGAGCACGTGCCCGACCCCGACCACACCGTTGCCGAGATGGCGCGCGTCGCCGGCGGTCACCTGCTCGTGTCGGTCCCGCGCGAGCCGCTGTGGCGCGCGCTGAACATGGCCCGCGGCGCCTACCTGAAGGACCTCGGAAACACCCCCGGGCACCTCAACCACTGGTCCCGGCGCGGCTTCGTCGCGCTGCTGTCGCGCCACGGCGACGTCGTCGAGACGCGCTCGCCGTTTCCGTGGACCATGCTGCTTGTCCGCGTCTAGCGCCAGCGTGCCGACGCCGCGCTCGGGCTACGGGCGCGGCGCGCGGATCCTGTCGATCGGGATCGCGACGACCGGGCTGGTCACGTTCGCTTACTTCGCGCTCGCCGCCCACGCGCTCGACCCGGTCGAGTACAAGCGCATCGCGCTCGTCTGGTCGATCATGTTCGTCGTCGCGTCGGTCATCTACCGCCCGATCGAGCAGCTGCTGTCGCGCACGATCGCCGACCGCCGCGCGCGCGGCCACGCCGGCGGCCACAACCTGCGCGTCGCCCTGCTCATCCAGGGCGCCTTCGCGCTGGCGTTCCTCGCGGTCGCGCTGGCCGCCCGCGAGCCCCTGCAGGACGACCTCTTCGACGGCTCGGCGGCGCTGTACTGGGTGCTCGTCGTCGGCGTGCTCGCCTACGCGGCGAGCTACTTCGCGCGCGGCTTCCTCGCCGGCCACCAGCGCTTCGAGCTGTACGGCGCGCTCGTCTTCTTCGAGGCCGTCGCACGCGTGTGCTTCGCGCTGGCGGTCGTCGTCGGCATCGCGTCGGGCCAGTCGGCGGTGGCGCTCGGCATGGCGGCCGCCCCGCTCATGTCGCTCGTCGTCGTGCCGTGGTTCTTCGCGCGCCGCGACCCGCCGGTCGCCGCCGTCGCCGAGGCCGAGGGCGGCCTGACGCTGCGCCGGGGCGTGCCGTTCGCCGTGGCGGTGTTCGGCGTCATGGTCGCCGAGCAGACGCTGCTCAACGGGGCGGTCCTGACGGTCGAGGGCACCTCGGCCGACGCGGCGCTGGCCGGCATCGTCTTCAGCGTGCTGCTGATCGCGCGCGCCCCGCTGCAGCTCTTCCAGGCCGTCCAGGGGTCGCTGCTGCCGCACCTCGCGAGCCTGCAGGCGACCGCCGGTGCGGCCGAGTTCCGCCGCGCCGTGCGGGTGACGGTGCTGGCCATCGCCGGCTTCGCCCTGGCGGTCGCGCTCGGGCTGTTCGCCGTCGGACCGCCGATCGTCGGCGCGGTGTTCGACATCGAGCGGGAGATCGGCCGCGCGGGGCTGGCGCTCGTCGGACTCGGGATGGGCTTTCACCTCGTCGCCGGGACGCTCAACCAGGCGGCGCTCGCGCGCGGCCAGGCGCTCGGCGCAGCGCTGGCCTGGCTCGCCTGCGCGGGCGGCTTCGTGGCGTGGATGCTCAGCCCGGCCGTCGACGACCAGCTGCTGCGCATGGAGGTCGGCTACTGCGGCGCGACCGCGCTGCTCGCGGCGCTGCTGGCGCTCGTGTACCGGGTCGGCGCCGGCGGCGCCGCCGCCCGCGCCTGAGCGCGGCTACGGCGCGGTCGTCGCCTTGCCCTCGACGTAGACGAGGCGCCCGTCGGCCAGGCGGAAGACCTCGCCGACCCGACGGCCCGAGGCCGTCACGGTCTGCTTGCTCAGGCGCACGGTCTTGATCTCGTCGCCCTCCTTGACGATCAGCGTCTGGCTGTTGGGCTCGGTGCGCAGGACCGTGACGTTGGACTCCGTGAGCAGGTCGGTGAGGTTGACCGACTGCAGCGCGGCGAGCAGGAACGCCACGGCGAGCACGATCCCGAGGTCGAAGAGGTTGACGAGGCCCGCGAGCGGGTCGCCGGCGCGGTCGCCGCGGTGACGCGCGCGCGGGGTCACCCGGGTGCGCGCGATCATCGACCCTCCTGCGCCTCGAGCGCGGCGGCGACGTACTCGAGGTCGGAGAGGTCCTGGGCGTACAGGCGGTCGCGCACGAGCGAGATGGCGAACGCGACGGCGCCGATCAGCAGGCCGACGACCGTGACGCTGAACGCCACGCGGAGGTTCTCCGACAGCTGCGCCACGTTGCCCTCGGCCAGGCCCTCGAGCGCCGGCGAGAGCGGAATCAGCGTGCCCATGAGCCCGAGCGCCGGCCCGAAGCGCACGAGGATGCGGCTGCGCTCGAGCTTGCGCAGCGAGCGCAGGTCGAAGTCCGCCAGGGCCTTCGCGCGGCGGTCGCCGGCGGCCGGCTGGCCGTGGTGGGCGACGAGCTGGGAGAGGGTGTCGGCCATCTGCGCGCTGGACGCCAGCGGCATCAGCGCCCGCGCGGCGGCGGGCGGGTCGGAGAGCTCGAGCGCCTGGCGCGCGTTGGCCGACGCCAGCTGCACGTGCTCGCCGCCGTCGCGGCCGGTGCGCCGCAGCAGCTCGACGACGAACGCGCCGAGGTCGAACAGCAGGAACGCGAGCGCGGCGACCGCGGCCGCGAGCACGGGGTAGCGCAGCGCCTCGGCGATCTCGAAGAGGAGCTCCTCGATGCCCGTCGCGGCGATCATGCGGGGCGCAGTTTGACGCCTCGGCGCTCGCGTAGCGCCCCCAGCGCGAAGGCGGCGAGCGCGAGCAGGGCGGTCCCGGGCAGGGCGAGACCCTGGGCGCCGTCGCCGCCGCGCGCCCCCGGCCGTCGCCGGTCGCCCGCCGGCGTGCCCGACGGCAGCTTGCTCACGCGCGCGCCGAGCTCGTTGATCAGCACGCCGGTGATCGTCGTCCCGAACGGGCGCTCGGGCTTGGGCTCGGGCTTGGGCTCGGGGCGTGCGCTCCCGGCACCCGTCGCGCCGCCGCTGCCCGCGCCCGTGCCGCTGCCGCCGCCGGAGCCGCCCTGCCCGCTCCCGGCGCCGGCGCCCTGCGAGCTGCCCGTTCCGCTGCCCGCGGTCTGCGGCGGCGTGGGCCGTGGCGGCGGGGGCTCGCCGACGATCACCTGGACGTCGTCGTGCCCCCCGCAGTACGTCGCGCAGCGGCTCGTCGATCCGCCCGTGCCGGTCACGGTGACGCGCGGCGCGTAGTCGGCGGGGGTGTCGTAGACGTGGGTGACGACGCGGCCGCGCGCGGGCGCGCTGCCGTCGTTGAAGTCCCACTCGAAGCTGAGCTGCGCGCCCGGCGGTCTGAAGCGCACGTCGGCGCTGAGCGTGACCCGCTCGTTGGCTTGGATGCGACGGCGATCGACGGACGCGACGACGCTGATGCCGGTGTCGCCGCCGTTGACGCTGACCTGCAGCGGGCCCGTGTCGGCCGTCGCGGAGATCGTCCTGCCGCCGCGCGCGAAGCGCGTCGTCGTCCCGTCGTCGGTGATCCGGGCGCCGGCAAGCTGCGCTCGCGGGAGCGTGACCAGGCCGCCGTCGACCCGCGAGACGGTGACGAACGTGATCGTGGCGGGGTCGATGCCGTGCTGCTCGAGCAGCGAGCGAATCGAGAGGCCGCCGGCGAAGCGCGCGCCCGGCACGTCGATCTCGGGCTGGGAGTTGACGAGGAGCGTCACGCCGGGTCCGGCCGCATGCGCCGCAGCGCCCAGCGGTCCGGCCAGCAGGCCGGCGGCCAGGAGCAGCGCTGTGACGATCGAGCGCAGGCCGCGCAAGCTACCTGACCGGCCCGCCCGCGATGTCAGCAGCCGGCCGCCGCCGCGATCTCGCGGTATCTGGCGGCGGGGTCGTCGGAACCGAAGATCGAGGAGCCGGCCACGAACCAGGTGGCGCCCGCCTCGGCGCACTCGGCCGCCGTCTCGGCGTTGATGCCGCCGTCGACCTCGATCGGGACCCCGTCGCCGAGGGTCTCCCGCACGCGGCGGATCTTGTCGAGCTGGTTGCGCAGGAACGACTGCCCGCCCCAGCCGGGGTTGACGGTCATGATCAGCGCGAGGTCGGGCTCGGCCTGCGCAAACCAGTCCGGCGGCGTGGCGGGGCAGACGACGAGCCCGGCGGTGCAGCCCGCGTCGCGGATCGCGTTCAGCGTGAAGTCGACGTGCGGAGTCGCCTCGGCGTGGATCGTGATCCCGTTGGCGCCCGCCTTGGCGAACTCCTCGACCTGCCGCTCGGGGCTGTCGATCATGAGGTGCACGTCGAGGTAGGCCTCGTCGGGCAGCCCCTCGCGCAGCGCGGCGACGACGAGCGGGCCGAAGGTGAGCGGCGGCACGAAGTGGCCGTCCATGACGTCGCAGTGGATGACGCGGGCGCCCGCGTCCCAGACCTCGCGGATCTGCCCGAAGAGGTCGGTGAAGTCCGCCGACAGGATCGACGGGGTGACGTGGCGTTCGGTGAGCGGCACTAGATCTCCCGCAGCATCGAGGCCGAGCAGGCGCTGCAGGACAGGATCGCGGTCTTTGACATGCGCACGATCGTAGAGTGCTCGCCGCAGTCGGGGCACAGCGAGCACAGCTCGAAGCGGTGCAGGCAGTACACGCAGCGGTAGCGCCCGGGCAGGTTGGCGGGGCGCAGCCACGGCTCCTTGCAGTTGGGGCAGGTCATGCCGATCTCGCTGGACATCAGGGGCGCAGGCGGGCGATGTAGAAGCCGTCGGTACGGTCGCGGTGGGGCAGCACGAGGCGCTCGGACTCTACTTGCAGCCCGGACGCGGCCACGACCGCCTCGTTCTCGGCCGGCGACAGCGTGCACGTCGAGTAGACGAGCCTACCCCCCGGCGCGAGCGCCGCGCGCGCCGCGGCGAGGATCGTCGCCTGCGCCCGCGCCAGCTCGTCGATCGCCTGCGGCGACATCCGCCAGCGCAGGTCGGGGTGGCCCTGCAGGGTGCCCAGTCCGCTGCACGGCGGGTCGACGAGGACGCGATCGAATCGCGCGTCGGTCTCAAAGCGCGCCGCGTCGCCGATCCGGACGTCGACCGCGCCGGCGCGCAGGCGCTCGCACGTGCGCCTCAGCGCCTGCGCGCGCCCGGCGTGGCGCTCGACGGCGACGATCTCGCCGCGGTCGGCCATCAGCGCGGCGAGGTGCGTCGTCTTGCCGCCGGGCGCGGCGCACAGGTCCAGCACGCGCTCGCCGGGCCGCGGGTCGAGCGCGCGCGCGACGAGCATCGCGCCGCGCGACTGCGTGACGTAGGCGCCGCGCCGGTACAGCGCGTGTCCGTGCGCGTCGAACGCGCCGTCGACGACGAGCCCTTCGGGCAGCTCGTCCCCGGCCGGTCGGCTGGGGGCGGGAAGCGCTTGCGCGACCTCGGCCGGCGTGGTCACGAGCGTGTTGACGCGCAGCGCGAGCTCGCCGGGCTCGTTGCCGGCGCGCAGCAGCGCGCGCGTGTCGTCGGCGCCGAAGCGCTCCCACCACAGCTCGACGAGCCACGGCGGATAGGAGTGCGCGATCGCCGCGCCGTGCGGCGTGTCGTCGGCGGGCAGCGGCGGGATCGCGTCGCGCAGCGCCCGCCGGAGGACCGCGTTGACGAGCTTGTACCCGAAGCCGGGCCCGCTGCGCTTGGCCAGCTCGACGCTCTCCGAGACGACCGCGTGCGGCGCGGAGCCGCCGAGGAACGCGAGCTGGTAGAGCCCGAGCCGCAGCGCCGCGAGCGTGGGCGCGTCGAGCTCGGCGACGGGCCGCGCGAGCTGCTCGACGAGGTGATCGAGCGTGAGCCGCCGCTGGACGGTGCCGTAGGCCAGCTGCATCGCCAGCCCGCGCTCGCGCCCGTCGAGCCCGCGCGCCTCGGCGTGCAGGGCGCGGTCGGCGTACGCGCCCTGCTCGAAGACGCGCCGCACGACGGCGTACGCGACCCGCCGGGCGGGCGTGACCTCGGTCATGCGCCGCCGCGCGCGACGCTCATCACGTTGCCTGCGTCTCGTCGCGGCGCGCCTCGTACAGCGCGCGGTCGACGCCGCGGACGGTCAGGACCCGGGCGAGCGTGGTCGGGCGCATGGCGAACATCCTGGCGACCTCGAGCAGCCGGGCGTGCTCGGTCGGGCCGAGGCGGAAGTTGACCTGGTGGC
>DASZOA010000499.1:0-2227 GCA_035551055.1 Solirubrobacteraceae bacterium | reverse complement strand
GCGAGCACGTCGTAGACGTTCGGCTCGACGTCCTTGGCGATGCCGAGGCCGAGCGTCGCATTGGCCTGCGGGTCGACGTCGACGAGCAGCGTCGCGAACCCGGCCTCGGCGATGCACGCGGCGACGTTGACGGCGGTCGTCGTCTTGCCCACTCCGCCCTTCTGGTTGGCGATCGCGTAGACGGTCCCCATGCGCGAGGAACGGTAACGGCGAGGACGGTCGGAGCTGTCGCCGTTCGGTGGCGAAGCGTCGACGTCGGGCTCAGCGGAAGGGTCGCAGCGGCCGTTTGCTGGCGATTCCAGGCCGCCGCGGGAATCGGCTCGGCGTCACACCAACCTTCAGGTAGAGGTGCAGGTGAAGATGTTCGGCCCCGGCCCATGGCCGAACCGGTCGCACGTCCACGGGCTCGAGGCCGGTCGCGGCGGCGGCCGCGGCCCCGTCGGCCTCCTCGGCCGCGTCCCGGCGTCCCTTCCAGGCGACGAGCGCACCGCCCGTGAGCAGGAGCGGCGCGGCGTACTCGACGAGGACCGGCAGCGGTGCGAGCGCCCGCGCCGTCACGAGATCGCGGGTCTCGAGGCCGGCCTGCCACGACTCCGCGCGCTCGGCGACGACCTCGACGTTGGCAAGCGCCATCGCGTCGACCGCGCGCTCGAGAAACGCGCACTTGCGCGCGCTCGCCTCGACGAGCGTGACGGCGGCGTCGGGCAGCGCGGCGGCGAGCACGAGGCCCGGAAAGCCCGCGCCCGCGCCGAGGTCGGCGACGCGCCGTGCGGCGCGGACCTGCGCGAGCTCGAGCGCGACCAGCGCGTCGGCGACGTGGGCGTCGACCGCGACGGCGGGGTCGCGCAGTGCGGTCGGCGCCGACGGATCGTCCGCGATCAGCGCGATCAGGCGCCGAAGCGCACGTACTGCCGCGGACGGCAGCCGATAGCGCGCGGAGAGCTCCTCGAGCCGGCGGTCGACGGTCATCGCTCGCGGCGCGCACGCACGCGGGCGATGTACGGGCCGTAGCGCTCGCGCAGCTCGGCCAGGCGCGCCGCCGCATGGGCGTCGATCTCGGGCACGATGAGCTCGTCGAGGACCGGCAGCACGTCCTCGACGAGCGCCGGGCCGCGCGCGACCCATTGGAAGTACGAGCGGTCGCCGTGGTGGTAGGGCCCGTAGAGGCGCGAGCGCGGAAAGCGGGCCACGAGCCAGCGCATCAGCGACTCGTGGCGCACGTGCTTGCGCAGCACGATCTGCGGCTGCCGGCCGTCGCCGCCGAACGATCCCTCGCTCATGAGGATGCCGGCGACCAGCCCGCGCTCGGCGTCGGTCAGCATCCGGGCATTGTTTCACCGGGCAGAAAAACGTGAAACACGCGCTGTCCGGCCTCGGTAACGCCGCCCGGCGGCGGGCCCGGCGGCCGCCGCGAGCGCTACGCCCCGAGCGGCGCGACGACCAGGTGCCGGTCGGGCTCGTCGCCCTCGGAGTACGTCTGGACCTCGCCGTGATCGCGCAGGTACTCGTGCACGAGCCGGCGCTCGCTGGCCGTCATCGGGTCCAGCGCCACGGGCCGGCCGTTGCGCAGGGCGTCCTCGACCGCGCGGTCGGCCTGCCGGTGCAAGATCGTCTCCCGCCGCTCGCGGTAGCCCTCGGCGTCGACGACGATCCGCCGGCCATGCTCCGAGCGCGCGCCGGCGACCCGCTGCGCGAGATGCTGGACGGCGTCGATCGTCTGCCCGTGGCGGCCGATGAACAGCCCCAGGTCCTCGCCGTGGACCGTCCCGGTGCAGGTCTCGCCGTCGTCCTCGACCTTCACCGTCGCCTGAAGCCCGAGCGCCTCGACGACGCGCTCGAGCAGCTCCCGCACGGCCTGTCCGGGGCTCTCGCTCATCAGCGGCGCCGGCCGGAGCGCTTCTTCTTCTTGCGCGGCGGGCGTGGCGGGGGGCCGCCGGGCGCGGGCTTGGCGGTCGCCGCCGCCGACTTGGCGGTCGCCGCCGCCGACTTGGCGGTCGCCGGCGCCGGCTCCTTCGGCGCGGCGACGCCGGTCCTGAGCTTCGACAGAAAGCCCCCGCCCTCGTCCTCACCCTCGACCGGCTTGATCGGCATGATCGGCCCGAGCTTCTTGCGGATGAGGTAGCCCTGCCCGACCGTCCACAGGTTCGTCGTGATCCCGTACACGAGCAGGCCGGCGGGGAAGCTGTAGAGCAGGATGAAGATCGCGAAGACGAGCGGAAGCCCGTAC
>DASZOA010000498.1:0-4435 GCA_035551055.1 Solirubrobacteraceae bacterium | reverse complement strand
CGAGGCGGCGCTGGACCGGGCACTGGAGATCGTCGACCTCGACGCGTTCCGCGCCGAGCAGGCGTCGCTGCGCGAGCGCGGCGTGCTGCGCGGCATCGGCTTCTCGTCGTACACCGAGATCTGCGGTCTCGCGCCCTCGCGGGCGGTCGGCCCGAGCGGCTTCGGCCTCGGGATCGGCCTCTATGAGTCGGCGATCGTCCGCGTGCACCCGACCGGCTCGGTGACGGTGTTCACGGGCACCTCGCCGCACGGCCAGGGCCATGCGACCGGCTTCGCCCAGATCGTCGCCGACCGGCTCGCCGTCGACCCGAGCGTCGTCGAGGTCATCCACGGCGACACCGCGACGGGCCCGATGGGGCTGGGCACGTACGGCTCGCGCTCGCTGTCGATCGGCGGCGTGGCCTGCGCGCAGGCGGCCGAGAAGCTCGCCGCGAAGTGCCGCGAGATCGTCGCGCACAACCTCGAGGCCGATCCGGCGGACATCGAGATCCACGAGGGCAGGTTCTCGCTGCGGGGCGATCCCGACCAGGGCATGACGCTGGCCGAGATCGCCGGCTGCGCCTATATCGACGCGACGAAGATGCCCGACGGGATGGAGCTCGGCCTCGAGCAGACGCTGATCTACGACCCGTCGAACTTCGTCTTCCCGTTCGGCACCCACGCCTGCATCGTCGAGGTCGACCCCGAGACGGGCAAGGTCGAGGTGCTGCGCTGGGTCGCCGTCGACGACTGCGGCGCGGCGATCAACCCGATGCTGATCGACGGTCAGGTGCACGGCGGCGTGACGCACGGCATCGGTCAGGCGCTCTACGAGCAGGTCGTCTACGACGAGCGCGGCCAGCTCGTCACCGGGACGTTCGTCGACTACGCGCTGCCGACGGCGCCGGAGCTGCCGAACTTCGAGACCGATCGCACCGAGACGAAGTCGCCGGCGAACTCGCTTGGCGTCAAGGGCATCGGCGAGGCGGGCACGATCGCGGCAAGCCCCGCGGTCGTCAACGCGGTCGTCGACGCGCTGCGCCACGAGGGCGTCACGTACATCGACATGCCGCTCACGCCGCTGCGCGTCTGGCAGGCGCTCGAGGAGGCGCGCGGCCGGGGCGGCGGTCCGCGGCCCACCGAGCAGGGCGTCGAGCTGCCGCCGCAGGGCGAGGGCTCGGCCGGCTCCGGACCGACGATCCCGGAAGGGGGTGGGTCATGATCCCCGCCGAGTTCGACTACGTCGCGGCGGGCTCCGTCGACGAGGCGATCGCGCAGCTCGAGGAGGGCGGCGCGGGCGCGCGGGGCGCGCGCATCCTGGCCGGCGGCCATTCGCTGCTGCCACTCATGAAGCTGCGCTTCGCGGCGCCGTCGCTGCTCGTGGACATCGGGCGCATCGGCGAGCTCCGCGGCGTCGAGACCGGCGGCGACTCGTTCCGGATCGGCGCGCTGACGCGTCACGCCGACCTGCAGGAGCGCGACGACATGGGGCTGATCGCGGCGGCGGCGAAGCAGATCGCCGACCAGCAGGTGCGCAACCGCGGCACGATCGGCGGCTCGCTCGCCCACGGCGACGCCGCGGCCGACCTGCCCGCCGTGCTGCTCGCGCTCGACGGGTCCGTCGTCGTACGGGGCTCGGGCGGCGAGCGCGAGATCGCCGCAGCCGACCTCTTCGAGGGCTACCTGACGACGTCGATCGCCCACGGCGAGGTGCTGACCGAGGTCCGGATCCCCGCGCTCGCGGGCTACGGCTACGGCTACGAGAAGTTCAACCGCCGGTCGGAGGACTGGGCGATGGTTGGCGTCTGCGCGCTCGTCAAGGCGTCCGACGGCGTCTGCGAGGACGTGCGGATCGGGCTGACGCACATGGCGAGCGTGCCGCTGCGCGCGAGCGCCGCGGAGGACGCGCTGCGCGGCCAGCCGCTCGACGAGCAGCAGATCGCCGCGGCGGCGGAGCTCGCCGCCGAGGGCATCGACCCGCTCCCCGACCTCAACGCGACCCCGGACTACAAGCGCCACCTCGCGCGGGTGCTGACCAAGCGCGCCCTGAGGACCGCCGGCGCCGGGTGATCGCGGGCGTCGTCCTGGCGGCGGGCTCCGGCTCGCGCTTCGGCGCCGCCAAGCAGCTCGCCGAGCTCGACGGGATCCCGCTGCTCGAGCACGCGCTGCGGGCGGTGCAGGCGGTGCCGGCGCTCGAGCGGGTCGTCGTCGTGCTCGGCGCCCGCGCCGACGAGATCCGCGCGGGCGTCGATCTCGGCCGCGCCGAGCCGATCGTCTGCGCGCAGTGGGCCGAGGGGCAGGCGGCGTCCCTGCGCTGCGGGATCGCGGCGGTCGCGGACGCCGACGCCGCCGTGCTGACGCTCGGCGACATGCCGCGCATCACGCCGCAGGTCGTCGCGCGCTTCGCCGACATCGCCGCCGAGCACGGCCGGACGGCGCGCGCGCGGGCGACGTACGGCGGCGTGCCCGGCCACCCGGTCGTGCTCGGCCGCGACTACTTCCCGCGGATCTCGAGCCTCCAGGGTGACGTCGGCGCGCGCGACGTGCTCAAGACGATCGGCGCCGACGCGGTCGAGTGCTCGCACCTGTGCTCGCCGGTCGACGTCGACACGCCCGAGGCGCTCGAGCAGCTGCGGCGCTGAGCCGCCGGCTACGTCCCGGGCGGCCCGCCGAGCACCAGCACGTCGACGAGCAGGAGCAGCGCCACGCCGCCGACCACCACCGCGAACGCGCGCCCGAGCAGCGCCTGCGGCAGCCGAGCGGACGCAAGCGTGCCGAGCAGCGCGCCGAGCGCCGTGGGCAGCGCCAGCGCGACCGTCACGGCAGGCTCGATCTCGCTGCCGGCGAGCAGGTGGCTGGCGAGCGCCGCGCTGCCGATCAGCGTGATGATCACAAGCGACGTCGCGACCGCGCGGCGCAGGCCGACGGAGAGCCACAGCGTCAGCACCGGCACGATCATGAAGCCGCCGCCGACGCCGAAGAAGCCGGTCAGCAGCCCGACCGCGACGCCCGCCACGAGCACGCGCTCGGCCGGCGGGCGCGGGCAGCCCCCGTCGCCCTCGACGCCGCGCCCGGCCGCCCGCCGCCACGTCGCGACGGCCGCCACGAGCATCACCGGCACGAACAGGAGCACGAGCAGCGGCGCGGCGACCGCGGTCGCGGCGAGCGTTCCGAGCAGCGCCCCGATCGCGCCCGGCGGCGCGAACGTCAGCGCGATCCGCCAGCAGACGTGCCCGCGCAGCGCGAGCGAGCCGGCGCCGACGGCCGCGGCCACCGCGACGACGATCAGCGAGGCCGACGCCGCCGGGCCGACCGGCTGTCCGAGCACGTAGACGAGCACCGGCAGCGCGAGGATCGCGCCGCCGCCGCCGACCGAGCCGACGACGAGCCCGATCGCCAGCCCGAGGGCGACGGCCGCGACGAGCACCGGTCGCGCCCGCCTACCGCGGCTGACGCTCGGGGTGGCGCGAACCCGCCGATCCGGGTAAGCGTGCTGTAGGCACGCCGCGGGGTACCGGCCGCAGGAACATCCTGCGACGATACTCGAGCGACGTCCCGCAGCTATAGCGTTTCCTCTAACGAAAGGGTTCCGACATTTCCCTTGAATCCAAAGTCAACGGGCGAGAGGAAGTCGCCATGCCCTTGGTCGAGGATCCCGTCGCCGCCGCCGGAATCGGCGCGCGCGACGGACTGGCCGCAAGCCTCGAGTCGCTCGCCCTGTACGCCGTCCGGGCGGCGGCGCTCGCCGCGTCGCAGCAGGCCGGCCTCGGCGACGACAAGGCCGCCGACGGCGCCGCCACTGAGGCGATGCGCGCGGTGCTCGGCGAGACGAAGGGCCGGGGCACCGTCATCATCGGCGAGGGCGAGAAGGACAAGGCGCCGATGCTCTACAACGGCGAGGAGCTCGGCGACGGCGACGGCCCGCGCTTCGACATCGCCGTCGACCCGGTCGAGTGCACCGATCTCTGCGCGGCCGGGCTGCCGGGCTCGCTGGCGACGATCGCCTTCGCCGGGGACGGCTGCCTGTGGTCGCCGGGGCCGGGGCACTACCAGGACAAGCTCGTCGTCGGCCGCCTCGCGCGCGACGCGATCGACCTGCGCGAGGAGCCCGAGCGCAACGTCCAGAACGTCGCCGCGGCGCTCGGCAAGCCGGTCGACGAGATGCGCGTCCTCATCCTCGACAAGCCGCGCCACGTCGAGCTGGCCGCGCGGCTGCGCGAGATGCGCGTGCGGGTGGTCATGCCGAGCGCCGGCGACGTCGCGGGCGCGATGTTCGCGCTGCTGCCGGGCACGGGGGTGGACATGCTCATGGGCATCGGCGGGACGCCCGAGGGGATCATGGCCGCCTGCGCGGTCAAGGTGCTCGGCGGTGGGATGCAGACCCGCCTGGCGCCGCAGAAGGACGACGAGGCGGCGGCGGTCGCCGAGGCGGGGATGTCCACCGACGAGATCCTCG
>DASZOA010000497.1:0-3781 GCA_035551055.1 Solirubrobacteraceae bacterium | reverse complement strand
ACGACGTCGGGGTAGGGCGAGTCGAAGGCGAGCGGCAGGAAGAGCACCTGGGCCTCCTGCTGGATGCGCGGCATCGCCGTCGCCGGCGCATGCCGGTGGAAGTCGATCGGGCCGATCAGCCCGTGGCGGGCGAGCAGCTCCGGATCCGAGGCGGTGTAGAGATGCAGCCTGGCGGCCTGCGGACCGAGGATGCCGATCGCCTCGAGCAGGTTCGCAAACGCGCCGTAGTGCGCGTGATAGACGGCCCCCGTGAACACGACGGCGGCGGGACGGCGCAGGTCGTCGACCTCCGCGCGGCGGTGGGACTCGTAGGCGACGAGGTCGCAGGGGTTGCGCACGACCGTCGATGCCACGCCGTGGCGGCGGCGCAGGTCGTCGCCGAGGTACTCGTTGGGCACGATGACGCCCGCCGCCCGCCTGAGCAGATACGGCTCGACGCGGCGCGCGAACCGCGCCTCGCGCGGGCGCGTCCACTTCGTCGCGTAGTCGTCGAACAGGTAGGGGTAGAAGCGCGCGCCGGCGAGGCGGCTGATCGCCAAGGCGATCGGCAGGTCCTCGACGCGGTCGGGAGCGGCGACGAGCGCGCCGCACCGCTCTCGCCGCACCGCCACCGCGCCGCGCGCCACGGCGCGCAGCATGCTCCACCCGCGGCGCGCGCGGATCCCCCAGCGCTCGAGGCCGCGGGCGCGCTCGGGCGAGCGCATGACGGCGTCGCCGAGATGGTGGTAGCGCGCCGGCAGCCGGCGCGGAGCCGAGCGGTACTCGGGCGCGTCGAAGTCCACGCGCGACAGCAGGCAGTACGACTTGGGGTCGACGTCCGCCAGCAGGCGGGACAGGACCGACGCCTGCCCCGACCACGTCGGCGCGGGCGGCAGGTACTCCGACATGAAGGCGACCTTCTCGTCGGCCTCGCGCAGCACCCGCCGATAGGCCTCGACCACGCGCGGCGCTACGACGGGGTAGGCGATGCGCTCGTCGGTCAGCCGCCGGTTGAGGCGGTCGGCTCGATCGACGAGCTCGTCGTCGACCAGGGCGCGGCGCAGCGCGCGCTCGACGTCGTCCGGGTCCTCGGGCGCGACGAGCAGCCCGTTCTCGCCGTCGGTGATCCACTCCTGCGTGGAGATCGTGTCCGACTGGATCGGCAGCGCGCCCATGATCATCGCCTCCAGCATCGAGTTCGGTACGCCATCGCTGATGTTCACGCCGATGGCGATCCGTGCCCGGCCCATCAAGGCCACGATCTCGTCGGGCGGGCTCTCCGGGAGCACGGTGAGCCTGAGGCCGGTCGTCCTCGAGATGTAGTCAGCCGCGTGACGAACGTTGTCCTCGGCGGAGTAGATGACCACCTCGTACTCCGTAAGCGATGCGCTCAGGCGATGGATCGCCTCGAGGGCGACCAGCGCCCGTCCGACCCAGAGGTCGTCGTGATAGCCCTTGAGCGCGATCACGCGTCGTGAGGAGGCCGGCGGCGAGCAGCGCATCCGTCGCATCCGGTCGATCTGGAAGCCACCGGGGCCGGGGAAGACGCCGAGGAAGGTGCCGCGGAAGCCGTGCTCGGCCGCGAGGTGGCGGTCGCGCTCGCAGTCGGTGGTCAGGTAGTCGCAGGCGGACAGGACGGCTTCTACGCGCTCGACATGGTCGGGTTGCCGACCGAAGTAGTAGACGTCGCTGCCCCAGCAGGAGTAGATCCAGGGCGGGAAGTTCTCGCCTCCGAGCAGCCGGCGACTCTCGAGCGTGAGGTACGCCGAGTGCTGCATCTCGAGGGAGTGCACGATGTCCGGACGGAGCCTGGAGACGGCGCGCGCGAGCCTCGCCGCCCGATTGGTCCACGACATCCGCTCCAGCGTCCACTCGAGGCGCACCGATCCCCTCGGTAGCGGCCAGCGGATGCCGCGCTGGCGCACGCTGATATCGAGATCGGGCCGCGGTCGTCGCACCGGTGTGTGGACGGTGACGTTGCGCAGGTCGCTGTGGAGAGGGCGGTGGGAGACGGGGAAGAGGTGCACGTCCCAGCCTTCGTCGTCGAGCTGGCCGATCCAGCGCGCGGTGTGAACGCTGTTGGCCATCGCGACGAGGAGAATGCGCGGCCGCGTGCCCGGGCGTCTCATGTGGCGCTCCGGTGCCCGCCGTCCAGGTTCAACAGCGTGCAGAAGCGCGCGCGCGCGACGTCGATGCTGAAGTCGCTCGCGGCGCGCTGCCGGGCATTGCGGATCAACCTGGCGCGCAGCGCGTCGTCGCCGAGGAGCGCCTCGATGGCGGGCAGGAGGCTGCGCGGATCCGGGTCGTCGACGACGACGGCGCAATCGTGCTGCCGGCAGTACTCGCAGATGAAGGCATCGGCGGGCGCGTGGACGAGGATCGGGCCACCGGCGGCCAGGTACTCGCCGAACTTCATCGGCGCCGACGTACGAATGACCTCGGGGTACTGCGATCTGAACGCGAGTGGGAGGAACAGGATGTCGGCGCCCTCCTGGACGGCCGCGATCTCCTGCGCGGAGGCGTGCGGATGGACGACCAGCTGTCCCTCCAGGCCGCGCGCTTGCAGCTCGTTCGCCGACTGGCCGCTGTAGACGTGCAGCGCGGCCGATCGAGCGGTGAGCTGGTCGAGTGCCGCGAGCAGGTTCTGGACCGAGTCGAGCTGGGCCTCGTAGATCGTTCCCGTGTAGACGATTCGCGCCTGACCGGACGGGACGCGGCGCGGACCGTCGGCCGGGGCGTAGAGCGAGAGGTCCGCCGGGTGGTGGATCACGGCCGGCGCGACGCCGTACCGGTCCGCCAGGGCATCGGCCAGGGTGTCGGTACCGCAGATCACGCGGGTCGCGCCCCGAACCACGATCCGCTCGATGTGCGGCGAGAGCCTTCGCCGGGCCAGCTCGTAGAGCTCACGGTGCGAGTAGTAGTCGCACATGTAGATGTACAGCGGCAGGCGCAGCAGCCGGCTGGCGAGGTAGGCGGCCGGGAGATCGTGGAAGTCGCCGGTGAACGCCACGATCGCGCGGCACTGCTCGCGCCGCGCCACCCGCGCGATGTGCACGGCGCGGCCGGCGATGCCGGTCGCCGCGCCGGCGAGCGCGGATGCGCTCAACAGCCACTTGTTGCGGTGCAGATAGCGGGTCCGCGCCGCGGGCAGCCGGTAGCACGTCGTCTCGAGCCCTTCGATGTGCTCGCCGCCGTAGATGCCCTGATCGGAGGTCAGCAGGCAGTATGCGCGCGGGTCCAGGCCGGTGAGCAGACGCCGGATCAGGACCGCCTGCCCGGACCACGACGGCGGCACGACCTCGGAGACGAGCGCGAACTCGACGGGCGGGGGCGGGTCAGAGCGCAGCGAGCTCACGGCCGGCGCGCGCGTCGTGACCGCGCCGTCGCGTCCAGCAGGTCGTCGAGTCTCGCGCGCATCGACGGGGGGCTCCAGCGCGTTCGCGCGACCTCTCGCGAGCTCGTCGCCAGGCGCGCCCACAGCGCCGGGTCGCGGTACAACTCGACGACCCCGGCAGCGAACGCCTCCGCTCCATCGCGGATCAGGGCGTGCTGCCCGTCCACAAGGTCCATGCCCTCGGCGCCGATCGTCGTCGTGACGAGCGGCAGGCCGTGGGCCATCGCGTGCACGTTCTTGCCCTTCATCCCGGCGCCGTAGCGGACCGGTGAGACGAAGACGCGGGCACGCCGGAGATGCTGCTCGACATCCGGCACGTGTCCGGTCACCACGACGGACGCGGACCCCAGCGCGCGGATCTCCTCCGGGGGCTGCTGGCCGATCACCCACAGCCGAGCATCGATCTCG
>DASZOA010000496.1:0-2545 GCA_035551055.1 Solirubrobacteraceae bacterium | reverse complement strand
TCACGGCGTCCAGCTTCAGGAGGACGGTAAACAGCAAACTGGTCACGCCTATGGGCAGACCCGCCCGGATCAGCCTCCGCCACGCAAGGGTGTGAGTATCGCCAGCCGGGCCGCGTTCCACCAGGCGGCGAAACGAGAGCTCGGCGACCACGAGGGCGACGAGCGCTCCGCCCAGGAATACGATCGAGACGGCAACCAGTCCGGCGCCGGTCAAGAGCAGCGCGACGCCAACGATCGCCGTCAGCGTACGCTGCACGATGATCGACAACGACATGTATCGCATCTGCTCGTAGGCCATGAACGCGGCGTACCGCGTCTTGCTGAGGTGCTCGACCAGCACGCCGGCGCCGACGAGGTACACGGCGAGCCGGGCCTCCGGCGGGTAGCCGGCGACGTTGACGATGACGGCGGCGAGCATGAGCAGCCCGGCGGCGGTGATCGCCTTCAGCCTGCTTACCTGCCGGACGTACTCGCGCGCGCCCGAGCGGTCCCTGGCGACCTCGCGCTCGAGCAGCGAGTCGGTCCCCAGACCCGCCACGAGGATGAGCACGCTCGTAAGCGAGAGAGCGAAGATGAAGTGGCCGAACCGCCCTTCCCCCAGCTCCCTTGCCATGACCACGAAGAACGCAACCGAGGACGCCTTCGCGACGATCTCGCCGGCGTAGGCGGCGGCGGCGTTGCGCGCGACCGAACGCGGCGTCGACGGCGGGCGCTCCTCCTCGGGGGGCTGCAGCGCGACGCGGTCGCTCGGCCGGCCGTCGCCCGGTGTGCGACTCCGGCTCAGCGCACCCACCGGATCGTCCGCGGTGCCGCCGGTCGCGGCTGCGGTACCTCGCGGCGGGCGACAACGGCTTGCTCGACGCGCGACTCCGCCACCGCCTCGTGGAGATCGCGCTCGGTCATACGGCTGGTGCCGGCGACGAAGGCGAGCTTCCTGTCGTGGGCGTGAACGTCAGGTGCGCCTTTCAGCGCGGCGCTCATCTGCTCACGAAGAACGCGCGTTACGGCAGGATCTCGACACCCATCCGTGCTCACACCGATTCCGTTTCCTTCCCCGGCACGGATCAGCTTCCCTGAACGCGCCTCGGCTAGAACGTCTCGTCTTCGATCCGTGCGCCGATCAGCGCGCCGCAATCCGTCGAGGAATCTGCGACCGAGAGGAGTTGATCGAGCCCGGTGAGCTCGAGGATCCGCCGGACGTTCGGATGAGGGCGCAGCACCACGAGGCGCCGGTCGGCGGCCGACAGGCGCCTGTCGGTCTTGATGAGAAGCGCCAGACCCGATGAGTCGATGAACGTCACTGCTGACATGTCGAGCACCACGTGACACGCGCCCTCCGCGCACTCCTCGAGCAGCTCCTGAACCTCGGCTCCAGCCGTGAAGACGTCCAACTCTCCGCCTAGTGTCACGAGCCGCGTCCCGTCGCGCAGGTACGATTCGCGGTAGCTCGGGTCGTTGCTCACGTGGTCGCCATCTTGTTGCTCGCAGCCTAATCCTCGCGCTGGCCGAACAGCAGGACCTTCACCGTCAGCGCGACGATTCGCGCGTCGAGCCTGAGCGACCAGTTCTCGATGTAGTAGTTATCCCACTCGACGCGGTCGGCGATCGAGGTCTGCCCGCGCAGGCCGTGAACCTGCGCCCAGCCGGTGATGCCCGATTTGACCCGATGGCGCTCGCCGTATCGCTCTATGTCTTCGCGGAACAGATCGACGAACTCGGGACGCTCGGGACGCGGCCCGATCAGGCTCATCTCGCCCTTGAGCACGTTCAAGAGCTGCGGCAGCTCGTCGAGCGAGGTCCGCCGAAGCCAGCGTCCGATCCGCGTCCTGCGATCCTGTCCCTCGACCCCGCCGGGCGCCGCCCCAGCGCTCGGCCGGAAACCGGAGCGGTCGGATTCCGTTCGCATCGAACGGAACTTCAGCAGCTCGAAGAACTGGCCGTCACGGCCGACGCGGCGCTGCCGGAAGAGCACCGGCCCCGGCGAGCTCAGCTTGACGGCGACTGCGATGGCTGCCATCAGCGGCGCGAGCAACACCGTCAGCAGCGCTGCGCCCACGCGGTCTACCAGGTGCTTGACGGCGAACTCCCAGCCGCGGGGGTTCATACCCTGCAGCGCGATCAGCGGCAGCCCCCCGAGGTGCTCGAGCGTGGAGTGCCGGCTGTGAGCGTCGAACAGACGCGGCACCACCGACACCTGCAGCCCCAGCCGCTGGCACTCCCGGACGAGCGGAAGAAGCCGCCGATCCGGGTCGTTGATGAAGCCGAGGATCACGTGGACGACCTGATGCGTTCGCACGACCTCTGAAAGCTGCTCAGGAGCTCCGAGCAAAGGTGGCATGCGATCGGGGGCGTTGAGCGTGCGCAGCGGATCCGCGTCGAGAAATCCGACCGGACGCAGCCCGTACTCTGGCCGCCCCTGTAGGCGCCGTGCGATGTGTGCGCCGATCAGCCCCGCGCCGACGATGACGGCCGGGCGCTGACCGGCGCCGCTCATCCGCTGGCGCGCTTGGAGCCCGACGAGCGCCGAGCGCCCACTCGCCGTCAG
>DASZOA010000495.1:0-1720 GCA_035551055.1 Solirubrobacteraceae bacterium | reverse complement strand
ACACGTTCGCGGCCGCCTATCGCGCGCTGCTCTCCGACGACGATCGCGAGATCGCGCTCAAGCCGTGGCTGTACAAGATCGCGCGCAACCGCTGCCTGTCCGTCCTGCGCAGCCGCAAGCGCCACGACCACCTCGCGCTCGAGGACGCCAGCGCACGGATCCCCGCGACCGCCGGCCTGGCGGCCGAGGTCGAGCAGCGCGAGGACCTGCTCGCCCTGCTCTACGACCTTCAGCACCTGCCCGACGACCAGCGCGCCGCGCTCCTGCTCGCCGAGCTCGGCACCCAGTCGCACGACGAGATCGCCGCGATCCTCGACGTGCCGACGGCCAAGATCAAGGCGCTCGTCTTCCAGGCACGGGAGGCGCTCATGAGCCGGCGGCTCGCGCGCGACGCCGACTGCGGAGCGATCCGCGAGCAGCTGTCGGTCGCGCGCGGCAGCGCGCGGCGCCGGCGCGAGCTGCGCGACCACGTCGCCCAGTGCGGCGGCTGCCGCGAGTTCGACGCCGAGGTGCTGCGCCAGCGCGCCGGGATCGCGCTGCTGCTGCCCGTGGCGCCTTCGCTCACGCTCAAGGAGAACGTGCTCGCCGGGGCGTGCGCGGCGGGCGGCGGCGGCGCCGTCGCGGCCGGCGGGGGAGCGGCCGGCGGCGCGGCGGCGACCGCTGCGGGGGGTGGCCTGGCGACCGGCGCCACGGCCGGCACCGGGACGACGGCGGGCGGGGGCGTCGCAGCGGCGGGAGGCGCGGGCGCCAGCGGCTTTGCCGGATTCACCGGCGGCGGCGCGGCTCTGCTCGCCGTCAAGGCCGTGGGCGCGAAGGCCGTCGCCGGCGTGCTCGTGGCCGCGATCGCCGGCGGGGGGTACGTCGCCGCCCAGAAGAACGCCGGCGATCGGAGCGCCCCGCCTGCGCACGCCGCGCCCGCACAGCCCGGCGGCGCGCAGCAGCCGGCCGGAACGCCGCCGGCGGGAACGCCGCCCGCGGGCGCCGCCGGCGCAGCGACCGGAGGCGCCGTCAGCGCCGACGAGTGCGCGAAGCTGCGCGCCGCCGGTCGCGCGTGCACGACCGGCGCAGCCACGCCCGCCGCTTCTCCCGCTGCGTCTGGCGGCGCCGCCGCAGGGGCAGGCGCGTGCCCGGACGGGTCGGCGGCCGGCGCGGCCGGATGTCCGCCGAACGCAGCCGCCGAGCAGCAGCCCGGCGGGCCGGCGGAGCGCGGCGGCGAAGACACGCCCGGGCGCAGCGAGCAGTGCGTGCTCGGCTTCGGTCGCGGATGCCGGCAGGACGCGCCGGACCGGCGCACGCCGGCGGCCGATGCTCCGTCCGATCGTCGCCGCGGCGGCAGCTTCGACCTGCCGGGCAGGAGAGGCGGCCCGGCGCGCCCGGGCGCCGGCTCCGAGCGCCCCGGCGGCAGCTCTCCGCGCTCCGACAAGTGCCCGGGCTCGGCGGCCAGCGTCGCCAGCGGATGCAAGGAGCGCACCCCGGCGGCGCCGGGCGCGGGCACCGGCGCCGGCACCGGCACGCGCACCGGCGGCGACCGTGACGGTGACGGCGTGCCCAACCGCGTGGACAAGTGCGACGGCGTGCCGGCCAACACCGCCAGCGGCTGTCGCCAGAAGGGGCCAGCCGATCCGCCGTTCGAGAGCGGCGTTCCCGGCGACGTCGATGGCGACGGCGTCCCGGGCCGGGCGAACTGCCGCAAGACGCCGACCGCCGACGCGTGCACCGC
>DASZOA010000494.1:0-1565 GCA_035551055.1 Solirubrobacteraceae bacterium | reverse complement strand
GCAGCTCGAGCGGACCGGCGCGCAGGACCTGGCCGGCGTCGGAGGCGATCCGCCTGACGCCGCGCGCCGCCGCGAGCTCGCCGACCGTGCCCTGCGCCGTCGCCTCCTCGCCGTCGAGCACGAGCCCGACCGGCAGCGCCGCGAGCACGTCGGCGGCGGCGCCGTCGTGGTCGAGCGCGTCGTGGGTGATCACGAGCAGGTCGAGCCGGCGCACGCCGGCCTCGCGCAGCCGCGCGAGCACGCGTCCGCCGGGCGGGCCGGTGTCCACGAGCACCGCGCTGGGGCCGTGCTGGACGAGCGTCGCGTCGCCCTGGCCGACGTCGAGGAACGAGATCGTCAGGTCGCGCGGCGGCGCGGCCGGCAGGGCGTGGCGCACGGCGGCCGCGAGCGCGACGAGCGCGCCGGCGGCCAGCGCCGCGAGCGCGCCGTGCCGCGCGGCGCGCGGCAGGCGGCGCCAGGCGAGCGCCGCCGCGGCGGCCGCGAGGTAGGTCGTCAGCACGCCCGCCGCGCCCGGCGACGGCACCGCGATCTCGGCGAACGGCAGCGCGGCCAGGCGGTCCGCCAGCCAGGTCAGGTAGCCCAGCGGGAGCGCCGCCGCCGCCGCGACCGGCGCCGCGAGCGCGGGGGCGACCTGGCCGAGCGCGCCGGCGATCGTGCCGAGCCACATGACCGGCGCCACCGCCGGCGCCGCGAGCAGGTTCGCCGGCAGCGATACGAGCGACAGGCGCTCGAAGTGCAGCGCGATCAGCGGCGCGGTGCCGAGCGTCGCCGCCGCGGTGATCGCGAGCGCGTCGGCGAGCCCGCGCGGCGCGCCTCCGGCGGACAGCCGCACCCGCAGCCGCGGCACGAGCGCGAGCATCGCGAGCACCGCCGCGAAGCTGAGCTGCCAGCCCGGGTCGGCGGCGGCGCGCGGGTTCCAGGCGAGCGTCAGCGCGGCGGCGAGCAGCAGCGCGTACCAGCGCGAGGCCGGGCGCCCGGCGAGTGCGGCGAGCAGCCCGGCGGCGCCCATCACTGCGGCGCGCTGGATCGACGGGCCGGCGCCCGCGAGCGGGACGTAGGCGGCGACGAGCGCGAGCGCGAGCCACAGCCGCGCGCTCAGACCGAGGCCGGCGGCGACGCCGAGCGCGAGCACGAGCGTCGCGAGCAGGACGACGTTGGCGCCGCTCGCGGCGACGAGGTGCGCGAGCCCGGTGACGCGGAAGTCGTCGCGGACGTCGTCGGTCAGCGCGGCGTCCTGGCCGAGCACCATGCCGCGGGCGAGCGCCGCCTGGGGCGCGGGCACGCCGCGCGTGAGCGCGCGCTCGGTGCGGGCGCGCACGCCGTCGAGCGCGCCGAGCAGGCCGCCGCGCCGCGCGCCGGTGGCGCGGATCGTGCCGGCCAGCAGGAGCGCGTGGGCGCCGCGGCGGCGCTCATAGGCGTCGCGCGGGCCGAGCGGGGCGAGTCGCCCGTCGAGGTCGAGCAGCGCGCCGGGCGCCGCCGTCCGCGGCCAGCGCACGCGCGCGGGCGCCTTGACCAGCACGCGCGCGCCGCGCAGGCGGGCCGCCGCGACGCGCGCACCCGAGGCG
>DASZOA010000493.1:0-6348 GCA_035551055.1 Solirubrobacteraceae bacterium | reverse complement strand
GCGCCCAGGCCGAGCGCCTCGGCGAGCGCGCTGAAGCGCGGGGAGAGCAGGTCGACGATGCGCGCGCGGTCGTCGCGCAGCGCGATGCCGTGCCGCGCCAGCTCGGCGTCCCACGCGCGCAGCGACTCGCGCGTCGCGCGGCCGCTGCGGATCGCGCCGAGCAGCGCGTTGCGCTGCGCCAGCGCGCGGCCGTACGCCCGCCGCGTCGGCGCGCGCGCCGGCCAGCTCGCGGCGATCACCTGGTCGACGTGCGATCGGCGCAGCGCCGGCGGGCCCTTGACGAGCTCGAGGCGGTCGGGCATGAACACGCACACGAGCGGGCGCATCTCGACGTCGACGAGCCGCTCGACGAGGACGCCGTCGGCCTGCAGCCGCTTCGGCTCGCCGGGGGTGAAGCCGACCGCGAGGGCGTGCGCGTGGCCGGCGGCGTCGCGCAGGTCGATCTCGACGCGGGCCGTCGACGCGCCGAAGCGCACGACCTCGCGCTCGTTGGACGTGCGACACGAGCGTCCCGTGCAGCCGAAGTACAGCGCCTCGAGCAGATTCGTCTTGCCGGCGCCGTTGCGTCCGTGGACGACCGTCAGGCCGCGACCGAGCTCGACCTCGGCGCGTTCGTAGCTTCGGAAGTTGCGCAGCCGCAGACGCGTCGCGAGCATGGCGCCGGCGCCATCTAGACGTTCAGCCTGATCGGCATGATCAGGTACAGAAAGCCGCTGCCGTCGGCGGATTCGATCAGCCCCGGACGCAGCGGGCTGATGAGCTTCAGCACGAGGTCCCCGTCGGCCGCGGACTCCAGACCGTCGCGCAGGAACTCGGGGTTGAAGCCGATCTCGAACGGTTCGCCGGCGAACGGTACGGGCAGCGTCTCGCGCGCCTCGCCCACGTCGGGCGTCTGCGCGGACACGGTCAGCTCGCCCTCCTTGAAGTGCAGGCGCAGCGGCGCGTTCTTCTGGGCCATCAGGCTGACGCGCCGCACGACGTCGGTCAGCTCGCCGACGCCGAGCCGCAGCTCGTGCTCGTAGGCCTCGGGCAGCAGCTGGCGATAGTTCGGGAACTGACCGTCGATCAGCCGCGATGACAGGACGTCGCCGCCGACCTCGAAGACGATCTGGTTGGAGCGCACGGAGACGGTCAGCCGGTCGCCCGCGGCGGCCTGCCCGATCCGCGCGAGCTCCTGCAGCGCGCGGGCCGGGACGTTGGCCTCGAAGCCGCCCTCCAGCGGCGCCGCGAGCCGCGTCTCCTTGACGCTCAGCCGGTAGGAGTCCGTGGCAACCATCCGCAGCTCGTCGCGGGTCGCCGACACGAGGATCCCGGTCAGGATCGGGCGCGTCTCGTCGCGCGAGGCCGAGCGCGCGACGCGGTTGATCGTCTCGACGAACGCGGCGGCCGGGACCTCGACGACGGTGTCGCCGCCGGGCGCGGGCAGCGGCGGGAAGTCCTCGGCGCGCAGCGTGCGGATGTGGAACGTCGCCGACGCCGAGACGACCTCGACGTCCTGCTCGGCGGAGCGCAGCTCGAACGTCGCGTCGGTGCCGGGCAGCGAGCGCGCGACCTCGAGCATGAGCCGGGCCGGCAGCACGACGGCGCCCTCGCGCGCGACCTGCGCCGCGAGCGGGACGCGCAGGCCGACCTCCATGTCGGTGGCGCGCAGCTCGGCGGCGCCGGCGGTCGCGCTGAGCTGCACGCCGGACAGCGCCTGCACGGCGCTGCGCGTGGAGGCCACGCGCGCGACGACGGCGAGCTGGGCGAGCAGGTCTGCGCACGAGGTCGAGAACTTCACGACGGCGACCTCATAAAGGAGATGGGAGTCATAGGGCGTGTGGAGATGTGGACAAACCTAGAGAAGCCCGCACGGCGCGGACGCGGCGGACGGGCGTGGTCGTCGAAAGCTGTCGAGAGTGTGTCAACTGGAGCGGTCGTCGGGGGGCTCGGCCAGGCGGCGCTCGAGGTCGTGCACAAGCGCCTGCGCGGCCGGGTCGGACGCCAGCCGCTCGTCCGCCTTGCGACAGGCGTACATGACCGTCGTGTGGTTGCGACCGCCGAAGCGCTCGCCGATCGCCGGGAGGGTCTCGCCCGTCAGGCGGCGGGCGAGGTACATGGCGACCTGACGCGCCCACGCGATCCGCCGGCTGCGGCTCGCCGACACGAGCTCGTCGCGGCTCACGTCGAACGCCGCGCAGGTCAGCTCCTGGACGCGGTCGATCGTCGGCGGCTCGCGCCGCGCCGGCGCCTTGGGCGTCGGGTAGAGCTTCGCCAGCACCTCGTCGGCGAGCGCCGCGTCGATCGGCCGGCGCGTGAGCGAGTGGTAGGCGACGACGCGGATAAGCGCGGCCTCGAGCGCGCGCGCGTTGGAGCCGATGCGGTGGGCGATCGCGTGCAGCGCGCCCTCGTCGGGGAGCTTGACGCCGTCGTGGTGCACGCGCTTTCGCAGGATCGCCAGGCGCGTCCCGAAGTCCAGCGGCATGAGCTCGGCCACGAGGCCCGCCTGGAAGCGCTCGAGCAGGCGTTCCTCGAGCGCCTGCATGTCGGCCGGCAGGCGATCGCAGGTGAGCACGAGCTGGCTTCCCGTCTCGTACAGGGCATTGAAGGTGTGGAAGAACTCCTCCTCGGTCTTGACCTTGCGCTCTAGGAACTGGACGTCGTCGATGAGCAGCACGTCGATGTCGCGGAAGCGCGCCTTGAACGCGTCGGTGCCCTGGCCGTGGAGGGCGGCGAGGAACGCGTTCGTGAACCGCTCGGCGGTCGTCGTGCGAACACGCAGGCCGCCGCCGTGCGCCTGGACGTAGTGGCCGATCGCGTGCAGGAGGTGGGTCTTGCCGAGCCCGGGGGGGCCGTAGAGGAAGAGCGGGTTGTACGCCTGGCCGGGCAGCTCGGCGACGGCGAGCGCCGCGGCGTGGGCGAGCCGGTTCGCGTCGCCGATGACGAACTGCTCGAAGGTGAACTTCGGGTGCAGCTCGACGCCGCCGCCGGCGCGGGCCGGGTTGGCCGCCGGCTCGCCGCGCGGTTCGGCGACGTCCGCATCGGACCCGACGACGTCGACCGTCGTCTGCGCGCCGAGCACCGCCGCTGCGCAGGCCTGCAGCAGCTCGGCGTAGCGATCGGCGACCCAGCCGCGGATCTCGTCGGGGGCGGTCAGGACGAGGGCGTCGCCGACGAGCGCGCTCGGCTGCAGCGGGGCAAGCCAGATCTCGAACGTCGAGTCGGGGACCGCCGCGCGCAGCTGCGAACGGATCAGCGTCCAGTCGCGGGCGAGCTGCGGGCTGAGGCCAGGCGTGGTCGACTCCTTCGGAGCGGATGCGAAGAGGCGGCGGAGGGGCCCTGCGAGCGTCGCCGGACGGCGGCGAATATACCAGCGGCCACCGGCGTCTCGGCGGGCGCCGGGGAGCGAGCCCGCTCGTCGCGCGAAAATCCTGCGGGCCCCGCGGGGCGGGTTCGTGCGCTAGCATCGGCCGTCGCGGCAGCCGGCGATCGCACCTCATGAAGCGCACCTACCAGCCCAAGAAGCGCAAGCGCGCGCGGACGCACGGCTTTCGCCGGCGGATGCAGACGAAGGCCGGCCGCGTGACGCTGAAGCGCCGCCGCGCCAAGGGCCGCAAGCGGCTGACGGTCTGACGCCCCGTCGGTCGGCCGCGCCCCGCCGACGTTCTAGTCTGCTCTTGTGGACGAGTCGATGCCACGCGCCTCGAGCACGCGCCGTGCGCGCCGCGGCCGCCTGACGCGCAGCGCGGAGTTCGAGCGCGCCTATCGCCACGGCCGCTCGCACGGCAACCGCCACCTCGTCGTCTACGCCTTCGCGCGCGCCGAGGGGGCCGACGAGGAGGCCCGGCTGGGGCTGTCGGTCTCGCGCAAGGTGGGCGGTGCCGTCGAGCGAAACCACGTCAAGCGCCTGCTCCGCGAGGCCTTCGCCGCCGAGGCGCGGCTCGTGCCGCGCACGCACGATCTGGTGGTGGTCGCGCGGCCGGCGGTCCGCGAGCTCGCCGACCGCGAGGGCCTGGCGGGCGTCCGCGGCGCGCTGCGCGAGCTGCTCGAGCGGGTGGGGCGGGCGTGAGGGCCCCCGTCCGCGCCGTGCAGGCGCCGATCCTGGCGTACCGGCGCTTCGTCTCGCCGGCGCTCCCGCGCCGCTGCAGGTACGAGCCGACGTGCTCGGCCTACGCCGTCCAGGCGCTCGGGGAGTTCGGCATACTTCGCGGGCTGGTGCTGGCGACGTGGCGCCTGCTGCGCTGCAACCCCCTCAGTCATGGGGGCTACGACCCGGTCGA
Organism: Solirubrobacteraceae bacterium; assembly: GCA_035551055.1. GTDB lineage: Bacteria > Actinomycetota > Thermoleophilia > Solirubrobacterales > Solirubrobacteraceae > CADCVQ01. Next base: position 2,089 of record DASZOA010000493.1, on the reverse strand, counting down.
GGCCCAGCGCCTGTTCCCGCCGCGCCGGCGCTCCCGCTGATCTCATGACCCCTCTCGCCCTCATCGCGCCCGTGCAGTTCCTCGTGGACGTGCTCGAGCCGATCCTCGTGTTCATCCACGACACGCTCGGCGTCGGCTGGGGCATGTCGATCGTGCTGCTGACCGTGCTCGTGCGCGCCGCGATGGCGCCGCTGACCGTCAAGCAGTTCAAGTCGATGCGCGCGATGGCCGAGGTCGCGCCCGAGCTGAAGAAGCTGCAGCAGAGGTACAAGGACGACAAGCAGCGCCAGCAGCAGGAGATCATGAAGTTCTACTCGGAGAACAAGATCAACCCGTTCGCCTCCTGCCTGCCGCTGCTCGCGCAGTTCCCGTTCTTCATCGGGCTGTTCTATCTGCTGCAGAACGACCTGCGCGAGGAGATCTGCGGCACGGCGGCACGGGCCGCCGGACTCGTCGAGCGCGCCGGCGTCAAGCCACCGCCCTGCGGCGAGGTCCCCGGCAGCGGCGGTGCCGAGCAGTTTCTGTTCATCCCGGACCTCACGGCCGGCGCGACCGGATGGGTGCTGGCGGCCCTGATGATCCTCTACGTCGGCTCGCAGCTGCTGTCGACGCTGTTGACGCCGGCGTCGCCCGACCGCAACCAGCAGATGCTCATGTACGGGCTTCCGCTCGTCTTCGCGATCTTCATCCTGCTCTACAGCTTCCCCGCCGGCCTGCTCGTGTACTGGATCACGACGAACCTGTGGACGGTCGGGCAGGGCTACCTCATCCGCAAGAAGCTCGGGCCGATCATGCCGATCAAGCCGGTCGAGGGCGAGGACGAGGGCGGGGGCTTTCTGTCGAAGCTCAGGACCGGCGTCGCCGCGCCGAAGGAGCCGGCGCCGGCGACCGCCAAGTCGGCCGCGGCGACCGCCAAGCCCGCGCCCGGCGGTCCCCCGCCGCGCCCGCCGCGCAAGAAGAAGAAGCGCTCCGGCCGGCGCCGCTGATGAGCGAGAGCCCCGGACAGGCCGTGCGGGAGCTGCTCGAGCGCGGCGTCGAGGCACTCGGGCTTGCGGCGACGGTGAAGGTCGAGGACGACGGCGAGGCCTGCACCGGGACGGTCCACGGCGAGGACCTGGGGCTGTTCATCGGCCGCCACGGGCAGACGATCGACGCCGTCCAGCATCTCGCCCAGCGGGTCGCCGGTGCGCGCTCGGAGCATGGCCGGCGGATCGTCGTCGACGCCGAGGGCTACCGCGAGCGGCGGGAGACGATCCTGCACCGGCAGGCCGATCGCGCGGTCGAGGACGCCCTGCGCTACGGCCGGCCCGTCGCGCTCGACCCGATGACGGCCAGCGAGCGCCGGCTCGTGCACGAGTACCTGCGCGATCACGGCGAGGTCCAGACGTACTCCGAGGGCGACGAGCCCGACCGCCACCTGGTCGTCGCGCCGCTCGGGGCGTAGCGCCCGCGGCGGCCGCCGGGCCCGCCGCCGGCCGGCGTTACCGAGCATGGACAGCGCGTGTTTCACGTTTTTCTGCCCGGTGAAACAATGCCCGGATGCTGACCGATGCCGAGCGCGGGCTGGTCGCCGGCATCCTCATCAGCGAGGGGTCGTTCGGCGGCGACGGCCGGCAGCCGCAGATCGTCCTGCGCAAGCACGTGCGCCACGAGTCGCTCATGCGCTGGCTCGTGGCCTGCTTTCCGCGCTCGCGCCTCTACGGGCCCTACCACCACGGCGACCGCTCGTACTTCCAATGGGGCGCGCGCGGCCCGGCGCTCGTCGAGGACGTGCTGCCGGTCCTCGACGAGCGCATCGTGCCCGAGATCGACGCCCATGCGGCGGCGCGCCTGGCCGAGCTGCGCGAGCGCTACGGCCCGTACATCGCCCGCGTGCGTGCGCGCCGCGAGCGATGACCGTCGACCGCCGGCTCGAGGAGCTCTCCGTGCGGTATGGGCTGCCGTTCGCGGCAGCACGTGCGCTTCGGCGCCTGATCGCGCTGATCGCGGACGATCCGTCGGCGCCGACCGCGCTGCGCGACCCCGCCGTCGCAGTCGACGCCCACGTCGCCGATGCGCTGGTCGCGCTCGAGCTCGCGCAGGTCCGCGC
>DASZOA010000492.1:0-13779 GCA_035551055.1 Solirubrobacteraceae bacterium | reverse complement strand
CGCGCGGCGACCGCCGGCTGCGCGCAGGTCATCCACCTCGCGGCGATCGTCGGCGGGATCGCGAACTTCCACAAGCTCCCGCACACGCTGACGAGCGTCAACAGCGCGCTCTACGACGCGGTCATCCGGGCCGCGCTGGACCACGACGTCGCGCGCTTCGTCTACGTCTCCTCGTCGATGGTCTTCGAGCGCGCGACGCAGTTTCCCACGACCGAGGAGCACGTCTGGGAGGTGGCGGTGCCACGGTCGGCGTACGGCTTCTCGAAGCTGACCGGCGAGGTCTGGTGCCGCGCGGCGCGCGACGAGCACGGGCTGCCGTTCACGATCTGCCGTCCGTTCAACGCCTACGGTCCGGGCGAGCTGCCCGACGACGAGCCGGGCATCGCCCACGCGGTGCCCGATCTGATCGGCAAGGCGCTGTCGGGTCAGCACCCGCTCGAGATCTTCGGCTCGGGCGAGCAGACGCGCACGCTCACGCACGTCGACGACATCGCCGACGGCATCGTCGCGGCGATGTCCTCGCCCGCGGCGCTGCACGAGGACTTCAACATCTCCGCCTCGCAGGAGCTGAGCGTCGCCGAGATCGCGCGGATCGTCTGGGACGTCTGCGGCCGCGACCCCGACGCCTTCGAGCTTGCCCACCTGCCGTCGTTCGCAGTCGACGTGCAGCGCCGCTGGCCGAGCGTCGACAAGGCCCGCCGCGTGCTCGGCTGGGAGGCCCGGATCGGCGTGCGCGAGGGGATCGCGCAGACGGCGGACTGGCTGCGCGAGCGGCTGGCGGCGTAGGAGCTCGGGCTCCGAACGGCAGCCGCGCAATATCATCGCCCGCAGGTGGACGACCTCGACGACGTCTTCTCACGACTGCGCGAGCTGCTGGACCGCCACGCGGCGACGCTGAACGTCGTCCGCGACGAGCCCGGCGACCTGCAGCTCGAGACGGCGAAGACCGGTCCGAGCGGCACGCCCATGCCGTTCGGCGCGCTGCAGACGACCGAGGGCCAGGTGAGGTTCCGGCTCATGCCGGTCTACAGCCACCCCGAGCTGCTCGACGGGCTCAGCGACGCGCTGCGTGAGCGGATGGAGGGCAGGGTCTCCTTCGACTTCACACCCGAGACCGCGACGCCGGAGCTCGTCGCCGAGCTGTCCGAGCTCGTCGACGCCGGGCTGGCCCGCTACCGCGCCGACGGGCTGGCCTAGACGCGCGGGGCGCCGGGGCGCGCCAGTCGCGCCACCGACGCCCGTAGCACCGCGCCTCTCCCCCAGCCAGGCAGACGTGCACCCTACGCGCACCGGCGGCAACGCGCAAGACCGAGAAGACCCACTACGCGGGCTGCAGCGCCTCCCAGGTCAGCCGCAGGCCGTCGCCGATCGGCGTGCTCGCCCGCCAGCCCAGCAGCTCGAGTGCGCGGCCGGCGTCGAGGCACGAGCGGTCGATCTCGCCCAGCCGGGCGGGCGCGAACTCGGGCTCGGGCGCGCCCGGGCCGCTGAGCTCCGACAGCAGCCGCACGAGCTCCAGCACCGACGTCTCCTCCTGCGTGCCGATGTTCACGACGCCGCCCTCGCGGACCTCGCCCGCCCGCAGCAGCGCGTCGACGAGGTCGCCGACGTAGATGTAGTCGCGCGTCTGCTCGCCGTCGCCGAAGATCGTCGGCGAGGCGCCCGCGCGCAGCCTCCCGCAGAAGATCGCGATGACGCCGGCCTCGCCGTGCGGGTCCTGGCGCGGGCCGTAGACGTTGCCGAAGCGCAGCGCGATCGTCGACAGCCCGTAGAGGCGGTCGTACAGCAAGAGGTAGCGCTCGGCGCAGAACTTGCTCTGCCCGTAGGCGGCCATCGGCAGCGGCTCGACCGTCTCGGGCGTCGGCAGCACGTCGGTGTCCCCGTAGATCGCGCCGCCCGTCGAGGCGAGCACGACGCGCGCGACGCCCACGCTGCGGGCGGCCTCGAGCACGTTCACGGTGCCCTCGACGTTCGTGCGCGCGTCGAACGCCGGGTCGGCGAGCGAGCGGCGCACGTCGACCTGGGCGGCCAGATGGAAGATCTGCTCCGGCTCCGCGCGGCCGACGATCTGCGCGAGCGCGGAGGCGTCGCGGATGTCGATGCGCGCGAGCGTCGCGCCGGCGGCGCGCGCCTCGGCGACGTTCTCCTCGCGCCCGCTGGAGAGGTCGTCGGCGATCGTCACGTCGTCGCCGCGCGCCACGAGCGCGTCTACGAGATGCGAGCCGATGAAGCCTGCCCCTCCGGTCACGAGCGTCCGCATCCGGCCGCGAGTGTAGAGGCAGATCGGCCGGCGCCCTCGTTTCACCGCGGGGGCACGGAGGGTAGGCGGCTGAGTGTGGCCAACACGACCGGGAGCACCTCATGAAGCTGCAATTGCGCAAGAAGAGCAAGCGCGGACAGGCGCTCGACGCATTGGCGTCGGTCGCGAAGACCTGGTCTGAGTGGCAGCTCGGAAAGCGGGTGGCCAAGACCGCCGCGAAGGGCACGAAGAAGGCCTCGTCGGTGAAGGGGGTGACGAAGCGGACCCCGGTGAAGATCATCGGAGCGGCCGCGCTCGTCGGCGGCATCGGCGCCGCCGCCTTCAAGAAGCTCCGGGGCGGCCAGGCCGAGCCGATCTACAGCCCGCCCGGTCCCGCGCCCGACACGGAGGCGCCGCCGCCGGCCCCCGTGGCCGTCGACGATCTCGCGGGCGCCGGGCCGCCCGAGGCCGGGATGACCGCCGCCGAACCCGGCATCGCCGCGGCGCCCGAGCCGCTGCCCGCCGACCCCGAGGCGGTCGCCCCGCCCGCCGCCGACACCGCGCCGGCGGGGCTCGACGAGCCCGCGATCGCGCCCGAGCCGGACGTCGTCATCGAGCCCGAGCCGGACGTCGTCATCGCGCCCGAGCCGGACGCGCCGGCCGAGGAGCCGGCCGACAAGCCCGCCTAAGCGAGCGAGTCGTAGACCGCGCGCAGCGCCGGCGCAACCGCCTCCGGCGCTGCGCGCGCGAGCACCCGCCGCCGCCCGGCCTCGCCGGCACGCGCGTCGCCGAAGCGCGCTCGCGCGGCGAGCGCGAGCGCGGCCGCGTCGCCGGGCGCGACGAGCGCGGCCGAGTCGCACAGCTCGGGCAGCGCGCCGATCGCGCTGGCGACGACCGGCAGGCCGGCGGCCATCGCCTCGGCCGCCGCCAGGCCGAACGTCTCCGCCGCGCGCGAGGGCACGATCGCCAGGCCCGCGGTCGCGCGCAGCCCGTCCAGCTCGCCGGTCGCGACGCGTCCGGCGAACGTCGTGCGCGTGCCTGCCGCGCGCGCCTGCAGCGCGGCGCGGTCGGGCCCGTCGCCGGCGACGACGAGCGGCAGCCCGGCGGCCGCGCAGGCGGCGATCGCCACGTCGACCCCCTTCTCGGGCGCGAGCCGCGAGGCGACGAGCGCGTGCGTTCCGGCGTCGGCGGCCGAACGCGGCGCGATCGCGCGCACGACGTGGCCGACGACGTGAACCGCCGCGCCCGCGAGCGGCGCGCCGAGCGCGCGCAGCCGCTCGAGCGCGAACGCGCTCGGCACGACGACCGCATCGGCGTGCGCGACCAGCCGCCGCTGCCACAGCGCGAGCGCCGCGCCGTAGACGGCCGCCTCGGCGCCCGTGCCGCGACAGTTCAGCCGCACCCCCGGCAGCGTGTGGCGCCCGTGGCAGCGCGTGCAGTCCGCGCCGCGCGTGAAGCACGTGCCGACCGCGCAGACGAGCCGGTAGTTGTGCAGGTGAAGCACGGTCCGCGCGCCGGCCGCGCGCGCCGCCGCGAGCGCGCGCCAGCCGAGCGAGGGGTTGAGGTTGTGGGCGTGGACGATCCGCGCGCGGCTGCGCCGCACCGCGGCGGCGACCTGCTCGGGCGCCAGGCCGCCGCCGAGCAGCCCGGCCGCCGCGCGCGCGCGTCCGATCGCGGCGCTTTCGCGCGTCAACAGCAGCGCTTCCTCGCCGAGGTGCTCGCGCACGAGCCACAGCAGATCGTCGACCGCGCGCTCCTCCCCGCCGGTCGTGCGATAGCGGTTGTGCAAGAAGAGGATCACGCGCCGGCCGCCACCGCCCGCAGTCTAGGTTCGGGCGCCGGCCGTCCCGCGCGCTCGGGTCAGGCGCGCTGCCAGCCCTGCCGCGTGAGCGCGACGAGCGGCATGCTCGTCGCGTGCGGGATGTTGCGCCGCACGACGTCGGCGAGGCTGCGCGTCTCGGCGATGATCTGCCTGCCGCGCCGCGAGAACGTCTCCTCGTGGTTGTAGATCGCCGGCGCGAAGAGCGGGTTGGTGAGCAGCTGCGAGAACGCGTGCAGCCCGACGAGCCGCCCGATCAGCGGCGGTAGCACCGAGTTGGGCCTGACGTCCTCGGCGAACAGCCCGACGTAGAACTCGACGTCGTCGACGTCGCCGTCGTAGACGTCGCGCAGCATCGCAGCCGTCCGCGGATCGGAGGAGATCTCCTCGAACGTCTGCGCGGGGCGGAAGCCGCACGCCCGGCGGTACTCGTTGTAGCCGCGCAGGCGCACCTTGCGCCCGGCCTCGATGCTCGGCAGCTCGGCCCGGTAGAGCAGCATCTCGGGGGTGTTGCGCAGCCCGACCCGGCCGGCGCGCTGGCGCGAGGCGCTGTCGATGAGCGCCGGCAGCCCGTGCGTCGCCAGCAGGTCCTTCGTGCGAAAGACCGTCTGCTCGAGCGGCAGCGTCTGCGACCCGACCGCGAGCTCGGACGGGATCAGGCTGTGCCAGCGGTACAGCAGGTTGAACTCGACGGCCACCCAGTTGGGCCGCATCCAGGGCTGCTTCTCGAACCCCCGCGGGTCGAGGCGGAACTTGAAGTGGGTCGGCTGGATGTGGTTGATGTACTCCTCGATGACGACCTTGATGAGCAGCACGGTCAGCACGTTGCGCGCGGCGGCGAAGACGTGGTCGTCGTCCCAGCGCGGGTTCGCCTCGGCGATCTCGCGCGCGATGCGGTTGTGCTCGCGCAGGAACAGCGTGTTGAGCATCGCGTAGCCGATCTGCGTGTTCGACACGTCGCTGCCCATCGCGAGCAGCTGGGCGTTGTCGACCTGCGCGTGCTTGGTGCCGATGACCCGCAGGTCGGCGAACCGCGCGACGCACGCGCCGTCGGCCTCGTAGAGGTCGGGCGGAAGCTCCTCGCCGACCTCGCCCTGGTGGGCGAGCAGGATCGGCTGGCCGGCGTCGCGCAGCCGCTCCGTCGTCGCCTCGTCGAGCCCGTAGAGCTGGGCGAGGTCGATCTCGTGGGTGGACTCGTTGCGCGTGATGTCGCGCTCGTCCTTGCCCTCGATCGAGCGGTCGCTGCGCAGGAAGCCGTCGGTGAACCACTGCGCGACGTAGGCGAAGAGCACCGTCGACTTCTCGCACGGGATGAACTCCTCGCGGCGAAACAGGTCGAGCACGCGGCGCGCGTCGGGCGTCGTGCGCGGGTCGATCGCCTCGGTCGGCTCGAGCTGGCGGCAGTTGTACGTCTTGTCGACGAGCGTGGCCTGCGAGGTGAAGTCGCGCTTCGTGCTCAGGCGGTAGGGCCGCGGCGGCAGGACGTTGATCGCCTGGTTGATCAGCAGGCGGTTGGCGATCCGCTCGAGCGGCGGCACGCGCTGGATGAACCGCCACAGCGCGCCGAAGCGCAGCGGCAGGCCGCGGACGAGGTCGCTGACGCCGGGCAGCGGCTCGAGGCGCCGCGCCGCCGGCTGCCCGACGTCGGGCACGGGAACCTTCGCGAGCTGGGTCATACGAGCTGAGAGCGCGCGGCGGGCGCTGAGATACATGCGCCCGGCGATCATCGCCCGGCCTCCGCCGCGAGCTCGTGCGCGCGCATGCGCAGGCCCTCGAGCGCGCGCGGCGCGGCGACCTGCTCGGCGAGGCTTGCCAGCACGGCCGCGTGCTCGCGGTCGCCGCGAGCGCGGCGGCGCAGCAGCATCGCGCCGTACTCGCATTGCGTCTGCGCCGTCATGAGCACGGCGTCCAGGCGCCGGTTGGCCAAGAGCGCGGCCCGGAAGTGCTCCTCCGCGACGTCGAAGCGCTCGGCGGTCGCGGCGAGCATGCCGAGCGGGCGCTGCGCCGAGCCCCAGTTGGCGGTGAAGATGACCTGCACGTAGCGCTCGGCGTAGGGCGCGAGCAGCTCGTAGAGCTGCGCGGCGCGCTCGCCGTCGCCCAGCGCACAGCAGGTCTCCGCGAGCAGGACGACCGTCAGAAACCAGAACCAGTCGCGCGGGACCGCGCGCGCGCCGTCGGCGGAGAGCTCCTCGAAGCGCTCGCGGCCCGCCTCGACGGCGCCGGTCTCGACCTGCGCGAGCGCGAGCGCCGCCTGCCAGGCGAGCCTGGCCGAGCCGCCGCCGGCGAGCGCCTCGATCGACGGCAGCAGCTCGCCGACCCGGCCCTGCTGGCGGCGCAGCGTGAACAGCATCCCGGCGAGGTAGCTGTCGGCGTGGCCGACCTGGGCGCGAGCGGCGAGCTCGAACGATCGCCGCGCGTGGCGGCGGGCCGCCTCGACGTCGCCCGCCAGATGCGCGAAGGCGCCGAGCCAGCCGACCGCGAGGTGCTCGAGCAGCGGCTGGCGCAGGTCCCTCGCGATCGCCGCCAGCTCGGCGTGGTCGCGCCGCGCCGCCTCGAGCGCCCCGAGCTCGCAGACGTCGAGCAGCCGCCAGTGCAGCGCCTCGGCGCGCAGCGCGCGGTGCTGTCCGGTCAGCGCCAGCAGCTCGTCGCTCAGCGCGACGCGCTCGTCGAGATGGGCGATGTGCAGCAGCGTCACGTGACGGCTCATGAGCGCCATCACGAGCGTCTCGCGGTCGCCGAGCCGGCGCGCCATCGCCAGCGCCTCGGCGCTGAGCTGCGTCCCGTACCCCTGCTCGGCGCTGAAGTGCAGGTTCTCGGCCATCCGCCCCATCAGGCGAGCGCGCAGCGGGCTGTCCTGCGCCGGCAGCGCGCGGACCGCCTCGGCGATCAGCTCGGCGTGCCAGCGGTCGGCGGCGCTGGCCTCCCAGTAGCGCTCGGCGAGTCCGAGCGCCGCGCGGCCGAGCTGCTCGGCGGCGCCGCGCTCGCGGGCGCTCGCCGCCGCCTCGAGGTAGCTCGCGCGGGCCGCCGCGTCGCCGCCGCGCCACTGCACGCGGCCGAGCGCGAGCAGGATCTCGCAGCGGCGCGCCTCGTCGGCGCCGGGGTCGACGGCGATCGCCTGCAGCGCGCGCCGGTAGTGCTCGACGGAGTCCTCGTAGGCCAGCGACTCGGCGGCCTCCTCGCCGGCCCGCGCGGCGTAGGAGACCGCCTGGGCGGCGGCGCCGACCTCGCGCGCGGCGAAGAAGTGGTGCGCGAGCTCGGCGGCGCCGGCGCCCGCCGCTTCGAGCGCCCGAGCGACGCGCAGGTGCAGGCGCAGCCGGCGCGCACGTGACAGGCGGCCGTAGATCGCGTCGCGGGCCAGCGCGTGGCAGAACGCGAAGCGGTCCACGGCGTCGGCGACCTCGACGACGAGGCCGGACGCGATCGCCTCCTCGAGCGCCTCGATGACCTGCTCGGCCGGGGCGTCGAGCAGCGCCTCGACGATCGCCAGATCGAACTCGGCGCCGGCGGTGGCGCCGATCGTCAGCGCCTCGCGCGCGCGCGCCGACACGCGGGCGAGGCGGTGCAGGATCACCTCGGCGACGCTCTCGGGCACGCCGATCGACTCCAGCGCCTCGGGCTGCGCCTCGGCGCCGGCCTCGAGCACGCGCGCCTCGACGAGCGCCCGCAGCGCCTCCTCGATGAAGAACGCGTTGCCCTGGGTCTGCTCGTGCAGGCCGCGCACGAAGCCCGCGCTCGGCGCCGCCGACAGGCGCGCGGCAACGAGCGCGTCGGCCTCGCGCTCGGACAGCCCGGCGAGCGCGACGCGGTCCAGGCGGCGCTCCCGCCGCAGGTCGGCGATCAGCTCGGTCAGCGGATGGTCGTCGCCGACCTCGACGTCGCGGACGAGGCCGAGCACCATGAGCCGGGCCGGGTCGGGGTGACGCAGGAGATGGCGCAGGAGCAGCAGCGTCGGCCGGTCCGACCAGTGCAGGTCGTCGACGACGAGCAGCAGCGGGGCGCGCTCGGCGGCGCGCCGCAGCAGACCGGCGACCGCTTCGAACAGGCGGTAGCGCTCGCTCTCGGCGTCCTGCGCCGGCGGCGGCCCGCCCGCGCCCGCCGACCGCGCCTCGGGCAGGATCCGCGCGAGCTCGTGCAGCTCGGCGGCTGCGCCGGGGTCGGCCGCGACGCTGCCGTGGCGCAGCTCGTGGCGCAGCGCCTCGATGAACGGCTGGTAGGAGCGCAGGGGCTCCTCGTCGCAGCGCCCGTAGAGGACGGCGCCGCCGGCGCCGTGGACCTCGCCGGCGAACCGCGCGGCGAGGCGCGTCTTGCCGACGCCGGCCTCGCCGACGAGCAGCGCGAGGCGCCGCTGGCCCGTGCCCGCTTCGAGCCACGCCGTCCGCAGCCGCTGCAGGTGCTCCTCGCGCCCGACGAACGGCGTCGCCGCGGGCACGCCGCCGATCACCGGCAGCGGCAGCGGGGTCGAGCCGGCGCGCGCCGGCCGCGGCGGCGCGGGCGCCGCCCCCGGCGACTCCAGGCGGCCGCTGCGCAGCAGCTGCTCGTGCAGCGCCGAGACGGCGCGCGAGGGCACCGTTCCCAGCTCGTCGCGCAGGAAGACGCGCAGCCGGTCGTAGGCGAGCGTCGCCTCGGCGACGTTGCCGCGGCGCCCGTGGATCTCGATCAGCAGCGCGTGGCCGGACTCGCGGAACGGATGGCGCTCGGCGAGGGTGCGGGCCGCGCGCTCGGCGAGCGCGAGGTGCTCGCGGTCGCCGAGGTCGAGCGCCGCGCGCGCGAGGACCTCGAGCAGGCCGGGCTCGTGGGCGGCGAGCTCGCCGCGCAGGCCGTCGACCCAGGCGCCCTCGATGCCCGGCAGGAGCGGACGCTCGAGGATCTCCAGCGCGGTCTCGGCCGCGGCCCGCGCCGCGTCCGGATCGCCTGCGGCGAGCGCCCGCTCGGCGTCCTGCGCCGCGATCATGGCCCGCTCGACGTCGATGTCGGCGTCGTCGCCGAGCACGATCCGCAGCTCGGCCCGCCCCTCGACGACGCCCTCGCCGAGCGCGCGGCGCACGCGCGCGAGCACGGTGCTCAGTCCCGCCTCCGGCGCCTCCGGGGGCTCCCCCGGCCAGAGCACGTCGATCAGCTCGGCGCGGCGCACGGGCCGGTGGCGGTTGACGACGAGGAACGCGAACAGGGCGCGCCCCTGCCTGCCGGGCAGCCGCGCGGCGAGCTCGCGCCCGTCGATCTGCGCGCGCAGCGTCCCCGCCAGCTCGATCCGCGTGCGCGTCGCGGCGGTGGCAACTCGGCTCGGCTGTGCGCTCAAGGCGTGTCCTCTCCGGCCCCTACCTCGTTTGGAGGCTTCTGGCGGTCCACGCCGCTTCTTCGAAGGGCGTCTCATCTTGCAGCCCCGCGCAGGCGGGCGCAAGGTTTCCGCAGGGTCACGTCAATGGCTGCCGGCGAGGGTCGCGGCACGATGTTGACGACAGCACACCCTCGCACCGACGTCGGCGCACTCGTGCGCGCCGCCGCGGCCGGCGACGAGGCGGCATGGAGCGCACTCGTCGCCCAGTTCTCCAAGCTCCTGTGGGCGATCGCGCGCAACCACCGGCTCGACGGCCATGACGCCGCCGAGGTGACGCAGACGACGTGGCTGCGGCTCGCCGAGAACATCGACCGCCTGCAGGATCCGTCGAAGGTCGGCGGCTGGCTTGCGACCACCGCGCGCCACGAGGCCTTGCGCGTGCTGCGCGGCGCCGGACGGCAGATCCCGATGGGCGACGACCTGCCCGACCCCGACTGCCGCGAGACCGCGCCCGCGATCGACGACGAGCTGCTGCGCTGCGAGCGCGACGAGACGCTGTGGCGCGCCTTCTCACGACTGCCGGAGCGCGACCAGGCGCTGCTGCGGCTGCTCGTCTCCGACCCGATGCCCAGCTACGAGGAGATCGCGGCGGCGATCGGCAGGCCGGTCGGCTCGATCGGCCCGACCCGCGCGCGCTGCCTGCAGAAGCTGCGTCGCGAGGCCGAGATGCTGCAGCTCGCACTGGACTGACGTCGAGCGAGCGGTGCCCGAGCGTGCGGCCCGTCCTGCGTCTGGGATCATCTTCGCGATGGCCCCGGACACGCGGGACGACCTCTTGCGCGCGGGTCGGGAGGCGCTCGTCGCAGCCGACTGGGAAGGCGCGCGCTTCACCTTCGAGCACGCACGAACGCTGGCCGAGACCGCCGAGGTCCTCGACGGATTGAGCGAGGCCGCCCACTACCAGGGGGAGCATCTGGAGGCGATCGAGCTGAAGGAGCGGGCGTTCGTGGCGTACCGGCGCCAGGGACAGCCCGCGCAGGCCGCCGAGGCCGCGCGCTGGCTGGCCTTCCTGTACGGCGCGGTCCAGGGCAACAGGGCCGCGGCGAACGGGTGGCTGGCCTGGGCCGAGCGCCTACTTCGGGGAGCCGAGGAATCCGTCGAGCACGGCCGCCTCGCCCTCGACCGCGCGCCCTGGACGGATGACCCGGCCGAGCGCGAGGGCCATGCGATGGCGGCACTCACCATCGCCAGGCGCCATGGGGATCGAGACCTCGAGTTCGCCGCCCAGGCGGTGCTGGGGCACGCCTTCGTGGTGGACGGACGCGTCGACGAGGGGATGTCGCTGCTCGACGAGGCGATGGCCGCCGTGTCGGCCGGGCTGGTTGCCGGCACCGAGGCGATCGGATCGATCTACTGCAGGCTGCTGGGCGCGTGCGAGCGCGCCACCGATGTGCGGCGCGCCGAGCAGTGGATGGCCGCCGCACAGCGGTTCGTCGCGTGGGGCGACTTCGTGGCGCCGACCTGCCGGCTTCACTACGGGGGGATCCTGATGGCGGTCGGCCGCTGGTCGGAGGCCGAGGAGGAGCTGCTGGCGGCTGCTCGAGCCTTCGATCGCGGCTACCGCGGAATGCGAGCTGCGCCGCTCATCAGGCTCGCCGCGCTGCGCGTGCGCCAGGGACGCCTGGAGGAGGCGGAGCGCCTCCTCCAGGGCAACGAGTCGCGCCCGGCCGCGCGGGAGCTGCTGGCGGCGATCGCGCTGGCGCGGGGCGACCTCGCGCTGGCCGAGGATCTGGCGCGCTTGTGCCTCGAGGGAGTGGGCGGGTCCGGCCCGGCGTGTGCGCCTCTCCTGGAGCTGCTCGTCGGCATCCACCTCGCACGCGGCGAGGTCGACGAAACCGAGGTGGCGCTCGAGCGGCTCGCGGCGCTGGCCGCACGCAGCGGCGGCGACCGGACGGCGGCCGCCGGCGAGCTCGCCACCGGAAGGGTGCGCGCCGCCGCCGGCGACGACCGCGCCCGCGCACACCTGCAGGCGGCCATCGACGCCTTCTCGGCCCTCGAGCTGCCGCTCGAGGCCGCGAGGGCGCAGCTCGAGCTCGCCAGGGCACTGGCGCGGGACGCTCCCGCCGGCGCGGGCGCGGAGGCGCGCCTCGCGCTCGCCACGTTCGAACGGCTCGGGGCCGCACGGGACGCCGACGCGGCAGCCGAGCTGCTGCGCAGCCTCGGCCAGGCCGCGGGGCGAGCCTGGCCAAGGCGCTCCGGGACGCTGACCAAGCGAGAGACGGAGGTCCTCTCCCTGCTCGCCGCCGGGCGCTCGAACGCCGAGATCGCCGATCGCCTCTACATCAGCCGGCGAACCGCCGAGCACCACGTGGCCAACATCCTCTCCAAGCTCGGACTCCGCAGCCGCACGGAGGCGGCGGCATACGCCGCACGCGAACGAATCGAACACCCGTAGCGAAGATAGGTAGTCCCACCGATGCTCGGCGCCCGCGGCGGCGGCATCGTCTCGGTCGATCTCTCGCCAGTCCCCGATCAGCAAGGAGAGGCCATGCCGAACGAGACGACCCAAGCGCCGGTGCTGGACCCCGTCGCCGTGTCCGATGAAGAGGGAGAGGCGCGTTGGTGGTCCGGCGGGCTGGCCGTCATCAAGGCGACGGCCGCCGACACCGGCGGGCAGATGACGATCCTGGAGATCACCGAGCCGGCAAACGGCCACGGGCCGCTGCATGTGCATCACACCGAGGACGAGGGATTCTGGATCCTCGAGGGCAGCGCGACGTTCGAGATCGGCGACCGGACGATCGAGGCTCGGCCCGGCGACTACCTGTTCGGCCCGCGCGACATCCCGCATCGGTATTCGACCGGTCCGGACGGCTGCCGGATGCTGTTCATCTTCACTCCCGGCGGCTTCGAGGAGCTGCTGCGGGCAGTCAGCCGGCCGGCCGCGAGTCGCACGCTCCCGCCGGCCGACGAAGACGCCCCGCCCTCCGACGAGGACATGCAGCGGATGCAGGCGGCGATCCACGCACACGGCTGCGAGCTGCTCGAATAGCACGCCCCGCCGCGGCACGCGTTGTGGCGTCATCCGCCGCGCGGGCGGTCGCCGATCCAGTAGCGGGGGCCCGGGCCGCGGCTGGCCGCGCGATCGCCCGGATTGGCCAGCTGGCAGCGGTCCAGCGACAGGCAGCCGCACCCGATGCACTCCGTCAGGCCGACCTTGAGTCGTTCGAGCTCGGCGATGCGCTGATCGATGCGCGAGGTCCACCTGCTCGACAGCCGCGACCAGTCGTGGCGGGTCGGGGCGCGATCGGGCGGCAGCTTGGAGAGCTCTTCGCCGATCTCGTCGAGCGGCAGCCCGACGCGCTGGGCGAAGACGAGGAAGGCGATTCGCCGCAGCACCGAGCGCGGATAGCGGCGGTGGCCTGAGCCGGCGCGCTCGGAGTCGATCAAGCCTCGCTGCTCGTAGAAGCGCAGCGCGGACGCTGCGACGCCGCTGCGTCGCGAGACCTCGCCGATCGTCAGCAGGTCGGTCGTCCGAGACGGCAATCCCATCAGCCCTTGACTTCAAGCGTACTTGAACTTGTAGCGTAGCCCTCTCTTCCCGACGAAGGAGCGCAGCGATGGCGACCACGCAGACCGCGAGCCAGCGGATCACCGAGGAGGTCACGTCGTGGCCGGGCGTCGAGGCGGGCCTCGGCCGTCGCGGCGAGTTCGGGTTCACCCTCGGCCGTCGACGGCTCGGCCACCTGCACGGCGACCGCGTCTTCCACGGCAGCTTCCCGAAGGCGATCTGGCAGGAGCTGTTCGATCAGGGACGGATCGACTATCACCCCGTCTTCCCGGGCAAGCCGGGCTACGCCGCGCGGCGGATCGAGACCGAGGAGGACGTCCGCGACGTCATCGAGCTGATCCGGCTCAACTACGATCGCGCAGTGGCGCGCGAGCGCCGGGATCAGTCCGGACAGCCGACTCGGGGTGAGGCGATGGCGACCGGGATCGACGGCCTGTCCGCCTCGACGCCCGAGGCGCTGCCGTTCGGCCGCTCGCTCGACATTCGCGCGTTCCTCGTGCAGCGCGAGCGCGGCAACCTGCTGATCTACAGCACCACCACCCTCGAGACCGACGCAGCCGCGATCGGAGAGCTCGGCGGGATCTCGCGCCACTACCTCAATCACAGCCACGAGGCGCTGTTCGCATCCGACTGGGTCGACGCGCCACTCTTCGTGCACGAGTCCGAGCGCGACGCGGTCGCCAAGAGCTACGACATCCGCGGCACCTTCTCGCGGCGCCACACGCTCGACGAGGACTTCGAGGTGATCCCGACGCCTGGACACACGCCGGGAGCGACCGCCTACCTCTGGAGCAGCGGCGCGCAGCGCGTTCTGTTCACCGGCGACACGATCTACCTCGACGAGGGCGAGTGGGTCGCCGCCGTGCTCGCATCAAGCG